>JAYVXE010000220.1:0-5974 GCA_043785395.1 Burkholderiaceae bacterium
CGGTGAACTTAGACCACCCCCGTAGCGCCTGCGGCGCTCCCCCCTCAAGGGGGCGCACCTGGTGGCCTGGCAGAGCCAGTTCCACGGGTGCACTGGAAGTGGCAGGCTCGTGTCGTGCTGTGGTGAACTTGGCCCACCCCTGTCGCGCCTGCGGCGCTCGCCCCCAAGGGGCTCGCTCGGGCCGATCAGCTCGGTGTATTTCCGGGACCCGGACGGCAACTTGGTTGAGGTCTCGAACGAGAGTCCGTAACGGCGCGCCCCCAGGCTTTGCGCAATGCCCTGAATCGGCGGATGGCAAAAACGCGTATCGCGTATCGCGTATCGCTTCCTCGGCGAAGGCGTGCAGTAGTCTCACCCAAAATGCAATTCCACCCGCAGCCCCGGCTGCGTATTGCGCACCTCCATCCTTCCCCCATGCAGCGCCATGATCTGCTGCACGATCGCCAGGCCCAGCCCTGAGCCTTTGGTCACGCCGTCGGGGCGCACGGTGGAGAAAAATTTATTGCCCAACTGCGGCAGCGCGAAGTCGGGCACGCCGGGGCCTTGGTCGGCGACGGTGATGACCTGGTCGCGCGCTTCCAGCGTCACTGTGCTGCCGGGTGGCGCGAAGGCGGCGGCGTTGTCGAGCAGGTTGTTCAGCGCCAGGGTCAGCAGGCCGGGGTCGACCCAGGCGCGAGAAGTGTCTTTGTTTGCTATTAAATTAATAGCTATTGGCGCACATCCAGTATGCGTTAGATGCATAAAAGATGCTAAAAATTCATTCAAAACCAGCTGCTGCGCTGCTTCTGGCGCTTGGCGCTGCTCCAGCTTGCTGAGTTCCAGCAGGCGCTCCACCATGGTTTGCAGGCGCTGGGTTTGTGCCAGCACGTCGGCGGCGAAGGCCTGGCGGTCGGGCTCGGGCAGCGGCTCTTGCAGCAGCTCGCCAGCGCCTCGGATGGCGGCCAGCGGGCTCTTCAGCTCGTGGGTCAGCGCCCGCACATAGGCCTCGATGTAGTCGCGCCCCTCGACCCGCAGGCGCATCGCCTCCATCGCCTGGGCCAGCTCGCCCAGCTCGCCGGGGACTTGGGGCAGCGGCACTTTTTTACCCGCCTCGATCTGGTTGGCGTACTGGCGCAGGCGGCGAATGCTCCACACCACCCACAGCGTGACAAAGACGCCCACGCCCGCCGACAGGCCGAGCAGCCACAGGCCGCTGGTGAAGATCTTGCGCTCGGCCCGGTCGATGAAGGCCTGCACCGTGGCCGTGGGTTTGGCAACCGTCAGCACGCCAACCACCTCGCCCTTGTGCAGCACGGGCGCGCCCACGTACATGACCGAACTACGGTCGTCTTGCTGGATGTCGCGGGTGGAGCGGGCACCGTACTGCCCGCGCAAGGTCAGCGCCACGTCGCGCCACTGCGAGTAGTCTGCGCCCACCGCAGCATGGGTGGAGTCGAACACCACTTTGCCGCGCGCATCGGTGATGTACACCCGAAAGTCGAGCGACTGCTTGGCCAGACCCCAGATTTTGGCGTCGATGGGGCGGCGTGCGTAGTTGTTCACATGGGCGGCAAAACGGCCACTGTCCAGCCTTGCGCCGGGCAGTTTGTCCAGGTTTGCCAGATCGTCGCTGGCCAGCTCAGCCAGGATGTTGGCGGTGTCCACCATCATGTCTTCCATCACCTCGCGCACGCTGGGCTTGACCTCGGCCATGAAAATGCGCAGCACGAAGAAGCCCGCCAGGCCGGTGATCAGGAAGAACCCGAACAGGATGCGGATGCCCAGGCGCATGGTCAAGCCTGAGCGGCTTGGCTGTCGCGCGCGGTGTGGGTCACAGCTGTGGCAACGGTGGCGACGGCATAACCCATGCCACGGTGGGTGCGGATGTAGTCGCTCTCGGGGGCTGCCTGTTGCAGCTTGGCGCGCAGGGTTTTGATATGGGTGTCCACCGTGCGGTCGGTGCTCTCGGAGTCGCTGCCCCAGACCGCGTCAAGCAGGGCCTCGCGGCTGCGGATGCGCCCGGGTTGGCGCAGCAGTTCGGCGAGCAGGCCGAATTCACGCCGCGTGAGCTCCAGCGGCTGGCCATGCAGCGAGGCGCGCTGGCCCGGCAAATCCAGCGCAAAAACCCCGGCGTCGCTCAAAGCGCCTTCAGCCGCCAAGGGCCGGCTGCGGCGCAGCAGGCCGCGCACCCGCGCCACCAATTCACGCGGGCTGAAGGGCTTGGTCACATAGTCGTCGGCCCCCAGCTCCAGGCCAAGCACCCGGTCAATCTCTTCGCCATGGGCGCTGAGCATCAGCACCGGTGTGTCGTCTTGGGCGCGCACTTGGCGGCACAGGTCGAGGCCGCTGCCATCGGGCAGGCCGACATCGAGCACCAGCAGCGCGTACCGGGTCTGCGCCAGTTGTTGCAAGGCATCGCGCACCAGCAGGCAATGCGTCACGCACAGGTTGGCGCGCTCAAAGGCGTAGATGACCGTGCGGGCAATCGCCGGATCGTCTTCGAGCAGCAAGATGCGAGGCCGCTCCATGGCGACCTCTGGCGGGCTGGCGCCAAGCCCTAAGCCGAGCACCGGTTTCAAGGCCGCAGCAAATCCGCCGTTGCCGGCGGTGTGAAGACAAAGGTGTCGGCGGCCAAGACCGGGTTGGCCTCGAACTGGGTGAAGCGCAGCAGTGAGTGCTGGCCAAAGCTGTCAAGGATTTCCAACGCGGCCAGCACACCGGCCGGGCTAAAGCCAATGCGCACGCTTTGCAGCTGGCCGTCCTTGGTTTTGGGTGTGGCCAAGACCCATTCCAAGCCGTCTTGGTCGGCTGCGGCCTGGAGCGTGAAGTCGGCGCGCAGGGCTTGCAGGTTGGGCGCCGAGGCGATCAGCGCAGCCGGGGTCGCGTCCAGCGCCTGGGCTTGCGCGCGGGCCGTGACCTGGTTCAGGTCCACGTCGTACAGCCACAGCGTTTTGCCGTCGGCAACGATGCTTTGTGCAAACGGTTTTTGGTAGATGAAGCTGAAGCGGTTGGGGCGCTGAAAGGCAAAGCTGCCGCTGGAGGTTTTGCTGCGGGCGACAGGCGCAGCCTGTCCTGCTGACCCGACTTTGGGCGGTGCGCTCACGACTTGTGTGAAGCTGGCTTGTCCGGTTTTGACGGTTTTGACGAAATTTTCTAAGCTTTTTAGGCCTTCAGCGCTTACTGGGTATGCGGTGATAGCTATCAAAACAGATAGTGCAATGGATTTCAAATGCTGCTCCGTGCGACATGCTTGTGAATGGAGGAAATTGAGGAA
Source organism: Burkholderiaceae bacterium (assembly GCA_043785395.1). Lineage (GTDB taxonomy): Bacteria > Pseudomonadota > Gammaproteobacteria > Burkholderiales > Burkholderiaceae_C > JAGOEY01. The sequence goes on from JAYVXE010000220.1 coordinate 3,254, forward strand.
ATGGTGGGGTTGGTAGAGATGGAAAAGTAGCGCTACTAGGACTTACGCAAAATTGACCTGGCTAGGCATTTTTTCGCAGACAGTACACCTAGTACGGCAAGAAAAAAGAACGACGCCAGGGCGGTTTTGCGTAAGTCCTAGCTACTTGCGCGCTGCCGTCACTCGGCCCGCGCTGGCACCAAAATATCGCGCTGACCGGCACCGCTCATGGCGCTGACCAGGCCGGCTTTTTCCATGTCTTCCACCAAACGCGCAGCACGGTTGTAGCCAATTTTCAGGTGCCGCTGCACCAGTGAGATGCTGGCCTTGCGGTTTTTGAGCACCACTTCAACAGCTTGGTCGTACATCGGGTCTTTCTCACCGCTTTCTCCGTCCTCGCCCAAAGCCTCGCCGTCGCCGTCGAGCGTGCCGCCTTCGAGCACGCCCTCGATGTAGTCGGGCTCGCCCTGGCTCTTCAGGTAGCTGACCACGCGGTGCACTTCCTCGTCGCTGACAAAGGCGCCGTGAACCCGGGTTGGCAGGCCGCTGCCCGGCATGTAGAGCATGTCGCCCAGGCCGAGCAGGGCTTCGGCGCCCATTTGGTCAAGGATGGTTCGGCTGTCAATTTTGCTGCTGACTTTGAAGGAAATCCGGGTTGGGATATTCGCCTTGATCAGGCCGGTGATCACATCGACGCTGGGGCGTTGGGTGGCCAAAATCAAATGGATGCCGGCAGCGCGGGCTTTTTGCGCCAAGCGCGCAATCAGCTCCTCGATCTTCTTGCCAACCACCATCATCAAATCGGCCAGCTCGTCAATCACGACAACGATATGCGGCTCGCGTTTGAGCGGCTCGGGGCTGTCGGGCGTCAGGCTGAACGGGTTGTAGATAAAGTCTTCGCGCGCTGTGGCCTCGTCAATCTTGGCGTTGTAGCCGGCCAGGTTGCGCACCCCCAGCTTGCTCAGCAATTTGTAGCGGCGCTCCATTTCGGCGACACACCAGGTCAGGCCATGCGCGGCTTGGCGCATGTCGGTCACCACCGGGGCCAGCAGGTGCGGAATGCCTTCGTAGACCGACATCTCCAGCATCTTGGGGTCGATCATCAAGAGCCGCACATCGCGCGCGTCGGCCTTGTAGAGCAGGCTCAAAATCATGGCGTTGATGCCAACCGACTTGCCCGAACCGGTGGTTCCAGCCACCAGCACGTGCGGCATTTTGGCCAAATCGACGACAACCGGGTTGCCAATGATGTCCTTGCCCAGGCCCATCGTCAGCATCGACTTGGCCTCGTGGTAGACCTGCGAGCCAAGGATCTCGGACAGCTGGATAGACTGGCGGCGGGCGTTGGGCAGCTCCAGCGCCATGTAGTTTTTACCGGGAATGGTCTCGACCACGCGGATCGAAGTCAGCGACAGCGAGCGCGCCAAGTCCTTGGCCAGGCCAACAATCTGCGAACCCTTGACGCCGGTAGCGGGCTCGATTTCGTAGCGCGTGATCACCGGGCCGGGCGAGGCCAGCACCACCCGCACTTCGACACCAAAATCTTTGAGCTTTTTCTCGATCATGCGGCTGGTCATCTCCAGCGTCGCGTGGTCGACCGTCTCGGTGCGCACGCTGGCGGCGTCGAGCAGATCAACCTGCGGCAAACGGCTGTCGCCGATGTCGCTGAAGAGTGGTTTTTGCCGCTCTTTGACCACCCGCTCGCTCTTGGGCGGATCGCGCAGCACCGGCTCGATCGGCACCGGCGTGGGGTGAAAGACCTCGGTCTCGGCGCGCTCCACGTACAGCACTTCTTCGCGCTCCCGTGCGGCTTGCTTGCCCACCGCCAAATCCTGTGCAATTTCACGCTTTTCACGCCGACTCTCCAGCAAAGCGCACAGCCAGCCGCCGAGCTGCTCGGCCGCATGGCCCCAGGAAAAACGAAAAATCCAGGCCAAACCGACCAAGACCATCACAATCCCAACCAGGCCCGAGCCGGTAAAGCCCAGCCACCGAACCCCAAGCGCGCCCCACAGGTCGCCCAAAACACCGCCACCGTGTCCTGGCAGTGCAGCTTCAAAACGGTATAAGCGCGACCACTCAAGCAGCGTACTGCCCAGCAGCAGCAAGACCAGGCCGAACCAAAACAGGGCGCGGCGACTCTGCCAGCGCGCCAAGCCAGGCGCGCTAGGGCCGATTTCGCTGCCGCGCATCCAACGTGCCAGCGACGAAAGCCAAGCACGAAGACCGGCCACAACACACCACCAGACCGAAAAGCCCAGTAAAAAATAGCCCATGTCGGCCAACCAAGCACCGAGGCGCCCGCCCAGATTGCCAGTGATCGCATTGCCTGCGCCCGATGTCGACCACGCCGCATCACGCGCCGAATAGCTCAACAAGGCCAGCAGCGCAAAGACCAGGGCCAAGAAGCCCAGAAACAACAGGGTTTCGTGCGCAAAGCGCGCCGCAGCGCGTGGTGGTAGCGCCTTAGCGCGGGCCGGAGATTTCAAAGTTTTAAGGGAATAAGTCATGGCAGCGCCGCAGAGCTTACCCGATGCCTTGGGCCACCCCGCTCCACTTTGAGGCCACTGCCTGCCAAAAATGCGCGGCCCAGGTCAGCGCCCAGTGTCTGCCGCACCGCTCGGGATGGGCACTTGTCCAAGCACTTAACGTGAAACACCCCCGAAGCACCTGCGGCGCTCGCCCCCTCAAGGGGGCGCACCCGGTGGCCTGGCAGAGCCAGATCCACGGGTGCACTGGAAG
>JAYVXE010000221.1:0-5969 GCA_043785395.1 Burkholderiaceae bacterium
CGTCGATGCCCTCGATGTCAAACGTCGGGTCGGCTTCGGCATAGCCCAGGCGCTGCGCCTCGCGCAGCACGGTTGCGAAGTCGCAGCCCTTGTCGCGCATCTCGGACAGGATGAAGTTGGTCGTGCCGTTGATGATGCCGGCGATCCACTGGATGCGGTTGCCGCTCAGGCCTTCGCGCAGTGCCTTGATGATGGGGATGCCGCCGGCCACCGCCGCCTCGAACGCCACCATCACGCCTTGCTTGGAGGCGGCGGCGAAGATCTCGCTGCCGTGCAGCGCAAGCAAAGCCTTGTTGGCCGTGACCACATGCTTGCCGGCGGCAATGGCTGCCAGCACCAGCTGGCGGGCGATGCCGCAGCCGCCGATCAGCTCGATCACGATGTCGATCTCAGGGTTGGCGATGACGGCGAACGCATCCGCCACGACCTCGACGCCCGGGCCAACCGCGGCTTGCGCGCGCGCTACATCAAGGTCGGCGACCATGCTGATCTCGATGCCGCGACCGGCGCGGCGACAAATCTCATCCTGGTTGCGTTGCAGCACGTGGAAGGTGCCGAGTCCGACGATGCCGATGCCGAGCAGGCCTACTTTCATGGGTTTCATAGCTATAAATTATCTGTTTACGGTGAATTGAACATTGATTAGTACTGAAACTCTTATAGATCATGCGCTAGCAGCTTCTATTTCGATAGTTCTCAAGAAATTGAGCGATCCGGCCAATGGCTTCGCGCAAATCATTTTCATGCGGCAAGAAGACGATGCGGAAATGGTCGGGTGTTGCCCAGTTAAAGCCCGTGCCCTGCACCAGCATGACGCGGGTTTCTCGCAGCAGCTCTAAAAAGAACTGCCGGTCGTCGGTGATGGGGTAGAGCACCGGGTCGAGCCGGGGAAACATGTAGAGCGCGGCCTGTGGCTTGACGCAACTGACGCCCGGGATGGCGGTGATGAGCTCGTAGGCAAGGTCCCGCTGGCGCCGCAGCCGCCCGTCCTTGCCGACCAAGGCGTTGATGCTTTGGTGGCCGCCGAGCGCGGTCTGGATCGCCCATTGGCCCGGCACGTTCGAGCACAGCCGCATATTGGAGAGCATGTTCAGCCCTTCAATATAGTCTTGGGCGGGTTTTTTATCGCCCGACACCACCATCCAGCCGGCCCGGTAGCCGCAGGAGCGGTAGCTTTTGCTCAAGGAGTTGAAGGTCAGCGTCAGCACGTCTTGGCTCAAAGACGCCATGGCCGTGTGTTGGACGCCGTCGTACAAGACCTTGTCGTAGACCTCGTCGGCAAACAGCACCAGGCCATGGCGGCGGGCGATCTCCACCAGGCCGTGGAGCACGGCGTCGGAGTACAGCGCGCCGGTCGGGTTGTTGGGATTGATCACGACGATGCCCTTGGTGCGCGGCGTGATCTTGGCGCGGATGTCGTCCAAATCCGGCATCCAGCCATTCGCCTCGTCGCACAGGTAGTGCACCGGCGTGCCGCCCGACAGGCTCGCCGCCGCCGTCCACAGCGGGTAGTCAGGGCTGGGCAGCAGCAGCTCATCGCCGTCATCAAGCAAGGCATTGGTTGCCATCACGATCAGCTCGCTGGCGCCATTGCCAAGGTAGATGTCGTCCAGCGTCACGCCCTTGACGCCTTGCTGTTGGCTGTAGTGCATGACCGCCTTGCGCGCCGCAAAAATCCCCTTGCTGTCCGAGTAGCCGGCCGACGTCGGCAGGTTGCGGATCATGTCTTGTTGGATTTCTTCGGGGGAATCAAAACCAAATACCGCCAGATTGCCGATATTGAGCTTGATGATTTTTTGCCCCTCTTCTTCCATCTGTCGCGCCGCGTCCATGATGGGGCCGCGAATGTCATAGCAAACATTGGCCAATTTGGCCGATTTCTGAATAGGTCTCACAGTATCTCCGCAGGCAGGGACAATCGTTCTTGGGGCTGGCACCAGGGTTTGCCCGCTGGGTGCTGACCGGCAAGTTGGGCAGCAAGGGCAAAATCTTATAATTTGACCACATTTCCGCACCGCCGCTGCGCTGTGCCACCGGCCCTGGGCCAGACCGAACAAGACTAGGACTTACGCAAAACCGCCCTGGCGTCGTTCTTTCCCCTTGCCGTACTGGATGTACTGTCTGCGGGGAAATGCCTAGCCAGAACAATTTTGCGTAAGTCCTGAGGACATTCCATGAAACTGCAAGCCGACCCTTTTGACGCCCATTCGATCAGCGCCTATGGCCCTGGCTGGATCCGGCTTGGCCGCGGCGCAGAGGCCGAGACCATCAGCGCCAGTGTGGTGCTGGATGCGCGCGGCGCGCGTCAAGCCTGGGCGTGCCGCAGTTTTGCCGAGCTGACAGCGGCGCACTTTGCCCAGCTGGCCGAGCTTGATGCCGAAATCGTGCTGTTCGGCAGCGGCCAGCGCAACCGCTTCCCGCCCCCCGCCTGGCTACAGCCCTTGGTGGCGCGCAGCATCTGCCTAGAGACGATGGACAGTGCCGCCGCCTGCCGCACCTACAACGTGCTGGCCGCCGAAGGCCGCCATGTGGTGCTGGCCTTGTTGCTGGAGCCGGGTACGGATGCCGATCCGGGCAGGCCACGGGAGGCATAAAAGCGGTAAAAAATGGGCTACTTCGCTCAATTTGCCAGCGCTGCATGCAAAATCCGGCAAACGTTTGGCCTCAAGCGTCTGCTTTAAGGGTAAAATAGCAGGTTGCGGTTGGGGCGACAAAGTATACGGATACCAAGTTCGCTCCAGCTTTCAACGGCTCATCCTGTCACGCGAGATTGAAGCAATATGGCGATCGTTGTCAACAAAGTCCTCCCCGAATTCGAAGCCAACGCAACGAATGGCGTCAAGGTCTCCAATACTTCCCACCTCGGCCAGTTGATGCTGTTGTACTTTTACCCCAAAGACAACACACCCGGCTGCACCACGGAGGCCATGCAGTTTCGCGACCGCTACCAAGACTTCGTCAAGGCCGGGGTCACGGTATTTGGTGTATCGCGCGACAACATGAAGTCGCACGACGAGTTCAAGAGCAAGCTGGAACTCCCGTTCGAGCTGATTGCCGACACCGAAGAAAAAATGTGCCACATGTTCGGCGTCGTCAAAAACAAGCTGATGTACGGCAAGAAAGTCAAAGGCATAGAGCGCAGCACTTTCTTGGTGGGCGCTGACGGTTTGGTCAAAGAAGAATGGCGAGGCATCAAAGTGCTAGGCCATGTGGACGAGGTGCTGGCCGCGCTGAAGGCGCTCAAAGCCCAGAAAAAAACCGAACCCGTCGCCTAAAACTCCAGCCCAGCCCTGTCCCTCCGTCACGCCAACAGCCACACTCTTCACCGACTGTGGCTGTTTTGCCATGCCCACGCCGATGCTGGCACACTGTGGACGCTGCGGGCAGCGGCACAGCCGCCGCTTGGCGGCCAGCTCCCTCGCCTCGGCCGCAGATGGCCGCAATTCCCATCTCCAACATCTCCTCGCCATGCCTTTGCCGCCAGCACCCTCCAAAAAAGCCTCGATTTTGCCCACCACGGCCTACGCTGGTTCGCCGCGCAGCGGTGCTGCACAAGCCCCCACTGCGGCTGCGACCTACGCCGACCCGCCGACCAGCGCCAGCCGCCGGCCCCCAGCCTCCGAGAGCAAGGCTCGGCTGTTGAGCAGCAGCCCTGCGCACACGGTCGAGGCGCCAAGCACCACGCCAGACCGCGCTGCCATCAGCCCAGTCCAGCCGAAAACCACAAGCACAAGCACAAGCAAGCGCGACCAGGCGCAGTCGCCAAACCGCGCCAGCCGCAGTGCCGACAGCGCCGCTGACAGCAACCCGCAGCCGCTGCGCCATACCGCCAAACCGGCCGTGGCCGCGCGCACGCGCAAGCCGCGCCACAGCGGCCCGGCCAAGCTGTTCGTGCTTGACACCAATGTGCTGATGCACGACCCGATGTGCCTGTTCCGCTTTGAAGAGCACGATGTCTTCTTGCCGATGGTGGTGCTCGAAGAGCTTGACGGTCACAAAAAGGGCATGACCGAAGTTGCCCGCAACGCTCGCCAGACCAGCCGCAACCTGGATGCCCTGGCCGCTGCGCAGGGCAGCGATATCCGCGCCGGACTGCTGCTTGCGGCCACCGGCCACAGCACGGCAGGCGGACGGCTGTTCTTCCAAACCCAGCAACTCGACTACCAATTGCCGAGCAGCCTGCCGCAGGGCAAGGCCGACAACCAAATCTTGGGCGTGGTCGAAGCCCTGGGCAAAATCCACAGCGAGGCCAGCGCCGAGCACCCGCTGCGTGAAGTGGTACTGGTCTCCAAAGACATCAACATGCGCGTCAAAGCGCGCGCGCTGGGCCTGGCCGCCGAGGACTACCAAAACGACAAGACGCTGGAAGACGGCGACCTGCTCTACGCCGGTGCGTTGGCACTGCCCGCAGATTTCTGGCTCAAAAACGGCAAAGCCGTGGAGAGCTGGCAGAGCAACGGCAACACGTACTACCGCATCAACGGCCCGATCGTGCCGGGCCTGTTGGTGAACCAGTTTGTCTACTTTGAGGCGGCGGGTGAGCCAAGCCTGTACGCCCGGGTGACCGAAATCCGTGACAAAACCGCCGTCCTGCAAACCCTGCGCGATTACGGACACGCCAAAAATTCGGTCTGGGGCGTGCTGGCGCGCAACCGCGAGCAAAACTTCGCGCTCAACCTCTTGATGAACCCCGAGGTTGACTTTGTCAGCCTCACCGGTACGGCCGGCACCGGCAAAACCCTGCTGGCGCTGGCATCAGGCCTGACGCAGGTGCTTGACGAGCGCCGCTACACCGAGATCATCATGACCCGCGCCACCGTCAGCGTCGGCGAAGACATCGGCTTTTTGCCGGGCACCGAAGAAGAAAAAATGGGCCCTGGGATGGGGGCACTCGATGACAACCTGGAGTTCTTGGCCAAGGGCGACGGTGGCAATGCCGGTGAATGGGGCCGCTCAGCCACCAACGAGCTGATCCGCAGCCGCATCAAAATCAAGAGCATGAACTTCATGCGCGGTCGAACCTTTTTGAATAAATACGTGATCATTGACGAGGCCCAAAATCTGACCCCCAAACAGATGAAGACCTTGATCACGCGGGCCGGCCCTGGCACCAAGATCATCTGCATGGGCAACCTTGCGCAGATCGACACGCCCTACCTCAGCGAAGGCTCGTCGGGCCTGACCTTCGTGGTCGACAAGTTCAAGGGCTGGCCACACAGCGGCCACATCACCTTGGCCCGGGGTGAGCGCTCGCGCCTGGCCGACTTCGCCAGCGAGGTCTTGTAATGGCCGTCGGCTGGATGGCCGTGCTCAAACTCGTGCCCTGGGTGGACGTGATCGCTGCCACACCGCAGCTGGTGCAGGCCTCCAAGCGCCTGCTCAAGCGCGCGCCCAAGGACGGCCCGGCGGCGGCACAGTCCGACCCCGACCCCCAACAGCGGCTCGCCCTGCTGGAGCAAGAACACCATGCGTCAACCCTGTTGATCGCCCAATTGGTGGCGCAAAACGCCCAGATCGTGCAGGCGGTCGAGGCACTGCGCCGGCGCTGCCAGCAACTGCTATGGGCGCTGGTGTTGCTAGGCAGTGTCAGCGTGGCGCTGTGGCTAAGGGGCGGCTAGGCGGCCCAGGCGTGGTTGGCCCATGCGCTGCCCGAGCACACCCGGCCAAGGACGCACTTTGAGGACAACATCCTTGGCGACGAGAGTAAGCGCAGAGGCTTATTTGGTCTCCGGGGAATGCGGCTCGCATGTCACTGCAAGCCTCTCGCATGCCACGGGGACGTTATTGCCGGTTACTTAAACTCGTTGGACCCCGACGAAATTGAGAAAGACTGAACTAGCTCAGCCGCTTTGTTAGATCCTCGGCGCCTGCCTAGGAGCCTGTCGGACTTGGGGAGCGTCGAGCAGCGAAAACCGCAGGTTTCTACAAAATCGGCCCCAGCGAGGACAGTTTTTGCCGGATTTGCAGGC
>JAYVXE010000222.1:0-5949 GCA_043785395.1 Burkholderiaceae bacterium
CCAGGGTACAAAATCCCAGTCGAAACCTGTTTGCGTCAACTCCAACAGCGGCGTGATGGCGTCGATGCCTGCATAGGCAATCCCCAAGTCGCCGTCCTCACCCGACAGTTCGGCCAGCCACAAACCGCCTTTTTCATCCTCCAGCACCAGCTTGCTGCTGTCGCCATTGAAGGGTGTAAAAAATGCGCGCAACGTCATAACTGCACCGGTATCGGTGGTGACCACCAAGTCATCGCCGACGCGCTGCAGGCTTTTGATTTGGCTACGGCCCAAACCGATTTTCACCACAGCCGCCTCCGTCAACACAACCTCGGCCGGATTGGCTTCGACGCTACTGCCTGTTTTCTTACTAACGACGCTAACAACATTCATAAATCAACTCCTGTAAAACGCAGCATGTGGCCGATCGAGCCACACCCAATAATGAGTCCTCAAACTTCGAATTTAAACCATCCCGTGGCCTAAATTCATCGCCGAATCGCTTTCAATCGAAATTTCCCATCTGGCAAAAAAACATCTGTTTTGCAATCTTCCAATGGCAAATACCGCTTAAATCTTCCACTTCTCCAACAACTTAAGGGGGTCCAGATTGTCATAGGCCTCAAACGGCTGATGGATCCACGGATTGGTCGGCAAAAATTCCACCGAATAATCCGCACTAAAACTTGACACCCCCTTGGTCCACAACACGGCGCTGCGCAACTCGGTAATCGGTGCGTAGTTGGTTTTAAGCATCTTGATCACCGCCTTCAAGGTGTGGCCGGAATCGGCCAAATCATCCACCAAGAGCACTTTCCCAGCGATTTCCCCCTTGGGCGTGGTAATAAACCGCGCAATATCCAAATGGCCTTGGACGGTGCCGGTATCGGCCCGGTAAGAGCTGGTCGACATGATTGCCAACGGCTTGTCAAAGATCCGGCTCAAGATATCTCCGGGTCGCATGCCGCCCCGGGCAAGGCACAAAATGGTGTCGAATTGCCAGCCTGATTGGTGGATTTTAATGGCCAATTTTTCAATCAGATTGTGGTATTCGTCGTAGCTCACATACAGATGTTGTCCGTCTTCAGTCAGCATGTAGCGACTCCTAATTCAATAGCAAACTATTTATACACAGTAAGCGATAGAGCCTTATTTTATCAATAAAACCCGAAACGCCACGCTTCACAAACCGTGCGATGCGTCGGCCGGTACGGCGCAGCGGCTCAATCCAAATAGGGATGGCGTTGCAAAATGGTGTGATCGCGGTCGGGACTGGTCGAGACCAGGTCAATCGGCACGCCGGTAACCTGGGCAATCCGCTGCAGGTACAAGCGGGCGTTGACCGGGAGCTGGTCGTACTCGGTCACACCGACGGTAGAGTCGCTCCAGCCCTCCATCGTTTCGTAAATCGGCACGCAGCGCTCGATCTCATCGGCACCAATCGGCAACAGGTCGATCACCTCGCCGTCCAGCAGGTAACCGGTGCAGAGCTTGAGCTCGGCCAGGCCGTCCAAGACGTCGAGCTTGGTGATACACAGACCGCTGAGGCCATTAACCTGGGCCGAGCGCTTGAGCAGGGCCGCATCGAACCAGCCGCAGCGGCGGCTGCGCCCGGTGGTCACGCCTTTTTCAGCACCAACGGTGCTCATGTGGTAGCCCGGCGTACCCGGCGTTTCCCAGTCGAGCTCGGTCGGGAATGGCCCCCCGCCAACGCGCGTGCAATAGGCCTTGGTGATGCCCAAAATGTAGTGCAGCAGGCCCGGGCCGACGCCGGCGCCGGCGGCAGCATTACCGGCCACGCAATTGCTGGACGTGACATAGGGGTAGGTGCCATGGTCTACATCGAGCAAGGTGCCCTGCGCCCCCTCAAACAGCAAATTGGCACCGGCCCGGTGGGCCTCGTTGAGTTCGCGTGAGACGTCGGCCATCATTGGCGCCAGCAGCTCGGCATGGCGCATCGCCTCGGCATAGACCGGCTCAAACTCAATCGCTGGCGCATTCAGGTACTGGGTCAGGATGAAATTGTGGACATCGAGCAGCTCGCGCAGCTTGACGGCAAAGCGCTCAGGGTGTTTGAGGTCTTGCACGCGCAGCGCACGGCGTGCAATTTTGTCTTCGTAGGCTGGGCCAATGCCGCGCCCGGTGGTACCGATTTTGGCCACACCGCCCTGCTCACGCCGGGCCTCACGGGCGATGTCAAGCGCTGCGTGGAACGGCAAAATCAGCGGGCAGGCCTCACTGATGCGCAGCCGCGAGCGGACTTCGACGCCCGCCGCCTCCAGGCCCTCTATTTCCTCGAACAGCTTGGCCGCCGACACCACCACACCGTTGCCGATGTAGCACTTGACGCCGGCCCGCATGATGCCGCTGGGGATTAAATGCAAGGCGGTTTTAACGCCGTTGATCACCAGCGTATGGCCTGCGTTGTGGCCGCCTTGAAAGCGCACCACGCCCTGGGCGCTTTCGGTCAGCCAGTCGACCAACTTGCCCTTGCCCTCGTCGCCCCACTGGGTACCGACGACGACGACGTTGCGCCCAGCCACTTGAATGCTTGTGTTGTTCATCTCAGTTTTCCAAAAAATCAAAGAGCTTGTACGGTCCACTGCCCCGCACTGTTGACCAGCAGGCGGTCGCAGCGGAATTCATCGACTTCGTTGGGCGCGCCCGGCAGCACGCAAACCACCGTCTCGCCACTGGCGCGCAACGCCGCGATGGCGCCGCGCAAGGCCTCGTCCTCGCTCCAGGGCGCACAGATCGCAGCCCGCAGCGGGCGCGCTGCAACCACACCGACGAGCTCCCGCAGATCAAGGCTAAAGCCCACGGCGGGCCGATTGCGGCCAAACACTGCGCCCACTTCGTCGTAGCGCCCACCACGCACCAGTGCATCGCTGGCACCGGGCACATAAATGGCAAAACGGGCTCCGCTGTAATAGGCGTAACCGCGCAAATCGGCAAGGTCGAAGGTCAGACGCACACCTTGGAGCTGGGCCGCCAGCGCCCGCAACTCGGTAAAAACCGGGCGCAAAGCAGGCTCGTGCGCAAGCAGCTGCTGCGCCTCGTCCAGCACCTCAATGCCGCCGTACCAACCAAGCAAGGCCTGCAAGCCGGTGCGCGTCGCATCCGCCAAGCCCTGTGTCGCGTCGGCCAGCGCCGAGGCGTCCTTGACAGCCAAGGCCGCATGCACAGCCGCCGCCGTCGCGCCAGGAACACCGGCCAGCAGCAGCCGGGCAATCCGGGCATCACCCAAATCAACGCTCAGATCTTGCACCTGGGCGGCACGCAAACAGTCCAGCGCCAGCAGCAGCGCCTCGATGTCGGCTTCGATGCCGGCATGGCCGTAAATCTCGGCCCCAAGTTGCAGCGGCTCGCGGCTTGCGTGCGGACGGTTGGGCCGGGTGTGCAAGACCGGGCCACAGTAGCAAAGCCGGGTCACACCTTGGCGGTTGAGCAAATGGGCATCAATACGGGCAACCTGCGGCGTGGTGTCAGCGCGCAGGCCCATCATGCGACCCGATATTTGGTCCACCAGTTTGAAGGTTTGCAAGTCGAGCGCCTCGCCGGTGCCGGTCAGCAACGACTCAAGGTGCTCGAGCAACGGCGGCATCACCAGCTCATAGCCATAGCTACGGGCGGTGTCCAGCAGTTTGCGACGGAGTTCTTCGATGTGCCTGGCCTCAGAGGGCAAGACATCGGCAATGTGATCCGGAAGGACCCAAGCGGACATGTAGATAAAGGGGGAGTCTGTGAAAAACGGGATTTTACCGGGCTCCAGGCACCAACTTCCGCAGGTCGGCGACAAGGCCCAAAATATCGCAGCATCGCGCTGCAAAAATCGCTGCAAACCAACCGGCAGTGGCGGCCAAAAATACCAGCGGGCAAGGACTCGGCCCCAGGCTTCACTGCGCTAATCGCAGCCCGACGAAAGGGATGCTATGCGGCATCGGCATCGGCATCGGCATCGGCAATCACCCGCCTCGGCCTGGGGCCGCCAGCCAAAGCCAGCCACAGCCAGCCAGCGCCAAGGAGTCCGTGGATTGAGAGGGCCATGCCCACAAGAAAGGCAGGGGCGCGGCAAGCACGGCAAGTGCGGATACGGCACAAACAAAACTGGCCCTCAAACATGAGGGCCAGTTTTTACATCGGTGCGTACTTTGCTACTTTTTTGAAGAAGCGCCCACACTGCCGTTGCCACGGAAAGTCTTGAAGAAGTCGCTGGACGACGGATCCAGCACCATCACATCGCTCTTCTTGTCGAAGCTGGCACGGTAGGCGTCCAAGCTGCGGTAAAACTGCGCAAACTGCGGGTCGCGCCCAAACGCCTCCGAGAACGCCCGCGCGGCTTCGGCGTCGCCCTCGCCCTTGACCTTTTGTGCTTCACGGTAGGCATTGGCAATGACCACCTCGCGCTGACGGTCGGCATCGGCGCGAATTTTCTCGCCCTCGGCCGCACCGGTCGAGCGCAGCTCGTTGGCCACCCGTTTACGCTCGGCCTCCATGCGGCGGTAAACCGACTCCGTGATGGCCTCGACATAATCGACCCGGGTGATACGCACGTCGACCACATCCACGCCCCAAGGCTTGGTGCCGCCCTTGACGATTTCCAGCACCTCGCGCTTGACATCGGCCATCAAGGCCTCGCGCTTGCCCGACAAAAGCTCACTCACGGTACGGCGGTTGATTTCCTCTTGGAACGCGTTGCGCACCACCCGGTTCAACTGGTTCGAGCCGGCGACCTCGTCAAGCCCGACGTTGCGGATGTACTGTGACGGCTCGGTGATGCGCCAGCGCACAAACCAATCAATCACCACCCGCTGTTTTTCAGCCGTCAGCATGGGCTCGGAGTCGGCACTCTCCATCGTCAGCAAGCGCTTGTCGATGTAGCTGACATTTTGAAGTGGCGGCGGCATCTTGAAATTCAAACCGGGCTCGGTAATCACATTCTTGATCTGCCCCAATTGGTAGACCACGCCAAACTGGCGCTGGTCCACCACAAACAGCATGGAACTCAGCAGTGCCAGCAGTACCAGCACCGATGCAGCAATAAAACCAACTCTATTCACAATCGGGCTCCTAACGTATATCGCGTTCGCGTGTGCGAGCGCTGCTGTCCCGGACGCGGGAATCGGCCGCCGCACTGGTCGGCGCGGTAACCGGCAGCGCCGGTGCTGGCGCCGTCTCGGCCGCTGCGCCAGCAGAAAGTTGCATGATTCTGTCCAGCGGCAGTTGCAGCAAATTCGCCCCCTGCTTGGAGTCGATCAAGACCTTGCTGACATTGCTGAAGACCTGTTGCATGGTCTCCAGATACAGCCGGTCCCGCGTCACCTGCGGTGCTTTTTGGTACTCAACCAAGACCGAGCGGAAGCGCTGCGAATCACCTTCAGCCTGCGCCACGATCCGTGCGCGGTAGGCCTCAGACTCTTCCTTCAAACGTGCGGCCGCACCTGTGGCGCGTGGAATCACATCATTGGCATAGGCCTCGGCCTCATTGCGGGCACGTTCGCGCTCTTGCCCGGCCTTGAGCACATCGTCAAAAGCGGCTTGGACTTGCTCGGGCGGGCGTACACCGGTTTGCTGCAAATTGATGCCGACCACCTCAATCCCAACCTTGTAGCGGTCAAGCATGGTTTGCATCAGCGCGCGCACACGAGGGGCAATCTGGTCGCGCTCTTCGGCCAAGGCGGCGCTCATGCGCATATTGCCAACCACTTCGCGCACCGCCGTCTCAGCCGCTTGCACCACAGCACCGGCAGGATCTTTGCTCTCAAACAGGTAGGCCCGGGCATCATTGAGCCGGTATTGCACAGCGAATTTGATCTCGACAATGTTTTCATCCGCCGTCAGCATGGCCGACTCACGCAGACCGGTGGCCTTGATGATGTTGTCGCGCCCGACATCGACGGCGCGGATTTGCGTCACAAACACCAACTCATGGCGCTGCACGGGGTAGGGAAGTCGCCAGTTAAAACCCGC
>JAYVXE010000223.1:0-5943 GCA_043785395.1 Burkholderiaceae bacterium
GCACTTCAGTGCCAGCAAGCGCCTCGGCAGTACGGCGACCCGTTTATCGCAAATCCAAAACGGGCGCTGGGTCGTGGTCTCCGACTACCAATCAGACACACCCTGAATTCACCGCGCAATTCCAGATTGCCGAGGGCCGGTCGGACTTGTCGGCAAGCATCGACGGCAATGGCGCCGCAGCGGTCCATTTTTTACCGCCTTCTTGACCCATAGCCGTGCTATGGGCCTGCAAAGTCGGCAAAAACCGTCCTCGCTGGGGCTCCATTGCGCTTCGATGCGGATCCAAGTCCGACAGGCTCCTAGTTCTGCAACAGCATGCTGCCTTCATGCTTTGCTGTTTGGGGCTCAATTTTGGAAATGGGCTTGACGGGCGTGATACGTGGCTCGGCCCAGCTGCCTTCAATCTGGAATTCGCGGGTGGTGGCGGCAGCCAAGGTGTTGCGCAACAGGGCTTGTGCCACAAAGGCCCCCAACCCTAGCGCCGGGTTGATGGCTGCGGCTATCAAAGCGGCACTGCCGGTGTTCAGTTCAGGCACCACCACGACCCTCAAATCTTGCGTTTCCTTGCGCGTATTGGCCGACCCGGCCAGCAGTACGACGGCGTTGACACCCTTCATTTCCAGTTTGTCGGTGGTGGCAATGCCCTGCGCCAGCTGTACGTCGCCACGCACGGAGTCAAACGCAAAGCCGTCGCTGAAGACATCACGGAAGTCCAGCGTCAAACGGCGCGGCAGCGCTTGCAAACTGAGTACGCCGAGCAATTTGGCCAACCCGGGGTCGGCTTTGAGGAACTGGCCAGATCCAACGTCGAGCTGGAGTTTTCCGCCCAAACTGGGGTAGTCAAGCGCCAAGGGCGAGCCATTCCAACCAATCTGCCCTTGCAGCTGGCCGGGGCCACGGCGCAATACGCCGGGCATATTGAAGCGGCTGAGCAAAGCGCCCGTATCGTCCAGGCGCAGGCTGAAGTCCAGCGCGGTGTGACCGCTTGCACCAGGGCTGGCACGGCTGTCGGCGCTGGCATGGGGTTTCGTCCATTGGCCAGTGGCACTCAGCTCGGCCTCGGGAACACGGATATTGAGCCGCTGGAGATCCCACGCATCACCCCCCGACACTTGCGCGCGGTTGACCGCCTGCACTTCGAGTCGGCCCAGCGCCAACCCGTTGAGGGTGAACGCGTCAACCACCAGGTCAAGCGCTGGTAGCGGGCCCAGTGGCCGCTCTGGCGCTGGCTCTGGCGTCTTGCCGTCGGCTGCGGCCGCTGCAACGGGTGGGATCGTAAGCCGGCTCAGCCGCGCCATCACGCTGGCGCTGGCGGTCGCGTCGGCGGGACGGTATTGGAGCGCCCCGCTGAACTCGCGGGCACTGGCGTTGGCACGCCAATTCTTGGCCTCATGCGTGCCGTCCAGTTGCAGCTGGTGCCAGTTGCGCCCCGCCAGTGTGAGTGTCTGCGCCTCCAGGTGCACCGTGCTGGGCAGGTAGTCGGCGCTGGGGCTGGTGAGAGCGCTCGGTTTGGTTGGTGCGGGAGTGGCTGGGGCGGCAGAAGATCGGGCTGACGCGAGCACGGCGCGCCAGGCGTCAAGGTCGAGTTCGGTGAATTGCGCCTGGGCGTGTACGCCTTGGTCAGGCAACGCAGGCACCACGCCTGCGTTGTGGCCCAGGGCGATGGCGCCGCGCAGCACCTGGGGCTGCGCGCCCGAGACATCGCGCAGATAGCGCAGCGCCGCCACGCTGCCGAGTTGGAGTGTTATCTGGTCCTGCAAATCGCTGGTCGCGCTGCTGCGAGATGCGTTGGACGCAGCACTGACCAAGCCGCTACTCAGGCGCAGTGGCAGGCTGCTGTCGGCCTGCTTGGCCAAAGGCGCGGGCAGCTTGAGTGCCAGGCCTTGCAGATTGCTGCTGAGCTCAAACTCGGGCACGCCCCGGCGCAGGCCTAGCGTTGCCACATAGCTGCTGGTGCCGCTGGCGTAGTCGCCCAGCCCGGCCCAGGGCCCGAGTTCGGACGCTTGGCGCAGACCTTCGGCGCTGAAGCGGCCCTGCGCACGGAGCGCCAATGTCGGCTCCAGCGCTGTCGGCTGGCCCGGTTGCTGCGCCAGGGGCTGCATGGTCAAGCCGCCGTCGAGCCGGGTCTCGCCGCCCAGCAAGCGGGCTTGCAGCCCGGACACGGAAAAACCGTTTTCACTGAAATCGATCTGGCCCTTGGCCTGCGTCAACCAAGGGGTGCGGGGGTTCAGACGCAGGTCACTGCCGGCCAGGCGCAGACGGCCCTGGACTTTGGACTCTGCCAGCGCGTGCAGCGGCAGGCTGAGTTTTAACGCCAGCGCGGCCGCCCCGTTGCTGCTGCTGTGGTCGAGCGCATGGCCGCTCAGTGCCGCCAGTGGTGAGGCAGCGACCAGGGCCAAAGCCTCGGCCAGTGGACCTTGGGTATCGGCATCGACCTCGACTTGGGCATGCGTGAGGTCAGGAATTTGCGCCTCAACGCGCAGGACGCGGGTTTGGGGCAGTCCCTCAAAGCGTGCGCCATGGGCCTTGATCCGCATGCTGGCGCGCTCAAACAGCAGCTCGCCCTGGAGTCCGCTCAAGGCCGGCCAGGGACGGGCATCGGCGGCTTGGATGCTGGGCGGCGCAAAGGCATAGCTCACATCTTTGAGCTGGGCCGCAATCTGGAACATGCCGTGCTGCGGATTGCCAAATGGCATGTCGTGCAAGTCGCCCTGAACCCGAAATTGCGCGCTCTGGATCTGGCCACCCGAGACCGCATCGCGGACATAGGCCCGCACATCGGCCGGCAGCACCTGCGGCAAGTAGCGGTAAGTGCGTGCCGCCACGCCCTGGCTCAGGCTGCCGCTCAAGTCCAGCACGCCGGGGAAACGGGCCTGCGCGCGCGACGTTGCCGGGTCGCTGCTGTGCCAGCGCAGGCGCAACAAGCCCTGGGCATCGGCGTTGGCGAACTGCACGGAGTCCATTTGCAAGGCCAACTGGTCGCCCTTGATTTGCCAGCGGGTGTCGGCGCTCAAGCGCGTCAAGGGCAGCACCGGCTCATCAAACACACCGGGCAACTCGAGTGCGCCGTCGGCCAAGGTGAGGGTGGCACGGCCACCGGCCTGGGTCAGCTCAAAATCCACGTTGGCACCGCGCACACCGGGCACGCCGATGGGGTGCCCGGTGCGACCAGTGGCAGCTGGTTGGGCTGGTTGGGCCGCAATCGCCAGGCCGCTGATCCGCCCCCGCGCCTGGTAGCGCTCAGGGGCGGCCAACGGGCCTTGCCAACGGGCGTCGACATGCTCCACCAGGCCCGCTGGCGCGTAGGCCGCCAGTGCAGCATGCGCGCGCGCGTCCAGCGGCAGGTGCTGGGCAATTTGGCGCAACAACGCCAAATCAAGCCGATCGGCCTGAAATTCGGCCTGCGCTGGCCGCTTCGCCTGGGCCAAACTGACCTTCAACTGGGCGTCACCGCCAGGCCAATGCAGGCCGTCGGCGCTGGTGAATTGCAGGCCCTGGGTTGACAGGCTAAAGCCTTTGGCGCTGCGCTGCCCAGTCAGCCGTCCCTGAAGCGTCGTCAGTGTCAGCGGCGGCAAACCCGGGCCAAGCGTGGCGCGCAGCCCGCGCAACGCCAGATCGGCACTGCCGCCACTGAGTACACCTTGCTGGATATCGGCCCACAGCCGCAGTGCACCACGGCCTTGGCTGAATTCGGGCCGCTGGGTCTGGGTGGCATCGGCGACATCGACGGCATCGGCGACATCGACGGCATCGGCATCGGCGGCGGCGGCAGCCAAAGGTCGAAGATGGCGGCGCAGTTGGGACAGATCGACCTGCGGCAGGTCAGCGTAGACCTGGCCACTCCAGTCTTGCCAGCGGCCTGCTTGGCGGCTCAGCAAAGGTTGGCGAAACTTCCCCACCACGCTGAAGCGGGCGCCCCAGTTGGGCGGCGGTGTGGCCGACAGGCGTAGCGCATGCTGGCGCAGGCCGTTGCGCAGCAGCAAATCGACATGCTTGAGCGCCAACGGCGGCGCGTCGCGCAAGGCATCGGTCCAGACCAGGCCGCCATCGCGCAACACCACCTCGGTTTGCGTAAACAGCCAGTGGGTGAGCGGCTGCGCGTCGCCGCCGGGGGCCGACAGGTCAAGCCCGGCGACAAAAATCCGCCCCTGCGCGTCACGCCGGACGTCGAGTTGCGCGCCTTCGATGTGGATTTGCTCAAAACCGAGCCGCCACAACGACGCCAGCGACAACGTGACACTGACCGAGGCCAGGCGCAGCGCAGCGCGGCCTTGCGCATCGAACACCGTCACGCCGTCCAGCGTCAAACGCGGCAGCAGGCCTTGGGACTGCGCCGACAGCCGCTCAATCTGCACCGGTAGCCCCAAAGCACGGCTGGCCTGGGCTTGCAGCTGCGGGCGGAACTCGTTGATTCGCGGCACAATCCAGCCGTGCAAACTGCCCCAGCCAGCGAAGAGCAGCAGGCTGAGCGCCAACAGCGACCAGAAAACCCATCGTGCCAGCCCTGCAGACAATCTGAGCATGCTAAACAGGCGTGGAGGGGTCTGGTCTGAATCGTTCATGTAGGAATTGAATGTGGCAAGAATTATGACCCGCAGCGCTGGTGCCTCCCTCCACCCCCCCGTTTGGCCCGTCTTGGCCACGCCGCCATGCTAACTGTCATGCATGGGCCAAGCACCCCGAACGATGAAACCGCGCCGCGAGACGAGCGCCCCGCTTCCAGTGCACCCGTGGATCTGGCCCTGCCAGGCCACCGGGTGCGCCCCCTTGAGGAGGAAGCGCCGCAGGCGCTTCGGGGGTGGGCCACGTTAAGCCCCGACCTGTGCCTGGCCTCCGCCACGCCTCCTGCTGCCACCCCAGCGACTGCCACCTACTCCCGTTTTGTGCAGCGCTTGCAGCGCCGCTACGGCGACGATCTGGCCCTGCTGGCGCCGGGTGCACCGAACCTGGCCAGCATGCAAGCAGTGCTGGCCGTGCTGCAACAGCGCGGCAACGAGACTGGCGTGTGCCTGCGCATCCTGCGCCAGTTGGTGCTGGCGCGGTTGGTACAAATCGACTGTGAGCAGCAAGCACCGTTGGAGGACGTGACCCACGCGGTCACCGTGCTGGCCGAGCTGGCACTGGATGTTGCGAGCCAGGCGGCGCAGGCGATGCTGGACTTGCAGCACGGCGCACCACAGGCGCCGGGGGGTGAGCGTGCGCAGTTTTGGATCATCGGCATGGGCAAGCTCGGCGCGCGCGAGCTCAATGTGTCGAGCGACATTGACCTGGTCTATGTCTACGACCGCGACGGCGAGACCGCGGGCACGGGCCACAACGCTGCGGGCCGCATTTCCAACCACGAGTATTTCGGCAAACTGGTCAAAGCCATCTACCACCTGGTGGGCGACAGCACCGAGCACGGCTTGGTGTTTCGCATCGACTTGGCGCTGCGCCCGAATGGCAACTCTGGCCCGCCCGCCATCTCGCTGGCGGCACTGGAAGAGTACTTGCAAGCCCAGGGGCGCGAATGGGAGCGTTTTGCCTGGCTCAAGAGCCGGGTCGTCGCCCCCCAGCAAAGCCTGCGCAACGGATCGACCCAAGCGCTGCGCGGCGCGGTACTGCCCTTTGTGTTTCGCCGCTACCTCGACTACAGCGTGTTTGACGCACTGCGACTGCTGCACCGGCAAATCCGCGACCACGCCACCAAGCGCAGTGCCGGTCGCCCCGAACGCGCCAACGACGTCAAACTGTCACGCGGCGGCATCCGCGAGATCGAGTTCACCGTGCAGTTGCTGCAAGTGGTGCGCGGCGGTCAATTCCCCGAGCTGCGCACACGCCCAACCCTGGCCGCCTTGCAACGCGTCGCCCATGCCGGGCTGATGGGCCAGTCGACCGCCGACGCGCTCGGCCAGGCCTACACCTTTTTGCGCCGGGTCGAGCACCGCATCCAGTACCTGGACG
>JAYVXE010000224.1:0-5923 GCA_043785395.1 Burkholderiaceae bacterium
AAACACCCAGGCCCGCTCGGGGCTGGCGAATTGCACGGTGTGCGGCCCGCCGGAGATTTCATCTTTCAAAAAAGTTGGCTTGGATTCGGTGTCAAAGCCGACCCGTTGCAAGGGCAACAGGGCTTGCAGCGCGGCTTCGGCCTGTTGCGCGTTGGCCACGCAGGCTATGGCTTGGAGGCCCAGGCCGGCAAAGGCGGGCAGCAGGGCGATTTGCTCGCGGCTGGGGAGTGTGTGGCGCTGCTTCATGTTGGTTGGGCTTGCTTGGCTGGTTTGGGCTGGGCTGGCGCACGGGGGCGGCGCGTGGCGGCTTTGGTGTCGGTGTTGGTTTTGACGGGCTGGCCCGAACCAGAACGCAGCGCGGCCTGCCAGGCACGCTGGGCCCACTGCGCGGCTTCATCCCGGTCTTCAAAGACTTCGGCTGGCGCGGCGCGGTAGGAGGTGGACATGGGCTTGCCGTTTTTGCTGAAGACGAAGGCGGCCAGGTCGCGCTGGGTGAAGGCGGCCAGACTCTGTGCATCGGTCTTCAAATAGAGCTGCCCAGCGGCCACCAGCGCGAACATGCGCCCTTCGCGGTACAGGCCGTGGCCGCCAAACAGGCGGCGGGCCTCGATTCGGCCAAAGCGCTCAAACACTTCGTGCAGGCTGTCGACAAAGGCACTCATGCGGCAAGCCCGACGGCATGCCCAGCGGCAAGCCCGGCAGCATGCCCGGCGGCATGGTGGCGCAGATGGTCGGCGATAAAGCTTTGGACAAAGTAGTAGCCATGGTCGTAGCCCGCGTGGCGGCGCAGCGTCAGCGGCTGGCCGATGGCGCTGCACGCGGCCTCCAGCAGATGCGGGTGGAGCTGCTCAGTGAGGAATTGGTCGGCCAGGCCCTGGTCGACCAAGATGCCGCGTGGATAGGGCGCGTGCGGCTGGTTTTGCATGAGCAGTGTTGCGTCGTGCGCGGCCCACTGGCTGCGGTCTGCGCCGAGGTAGCCGCTGAAGGCGTGTTGGCCCCACGGGCATTGGCTGGGCGCGCAGATCGGGGCCAAGGCCGAGACCGACTGAAACCGGCCCGGGTTGCGCAGCGCCAGCGTCAGCGCGCCGTGGCCGCCCATGGAGTGGCCGCAAATACCGAGCCGCTGGCCGTCGATGGGCAGCTGCTGGGCCAGCAGCGGCAGCAGCTCGTGCAGCAGATAGCTCTCCATGCGCCAGTGTTGCGCCCACGGTGCCTGTGTGGCGTCCAGGTAAAAGCCCGCGCCAACGCCGAAGTCCCAGCGCTCGGCCTCGCCCGCAATGCCGGCGCCGCGTGGGCTGGTGTCGGGGCAGATCAGCGCCAAGCCCAGCTCGGCGGCCAAGCGCTGCGCACCGGCCTTGGTGGGGAAGGTTTCCTCGGTGCAGGTCAGGCCGGCCAGGTAGAGCAGGGCGGGCACGGCGTGCGCAGCGGGGCCGAGCGCCTGCGGTGGCAAGAACACCGCGCAGCGCATTGGCAGGCCGATGCTGCTGGAGGCATGTTGGTAAAAGCCTTGTTCACCGCCGAAGCAGGCGTGGGCGCTGAGGCGTTCGAGCGGGGCGGGCGTGGTTGGGATTGGGATTGGAGGCATGGTGTCTTTTACGGCTTGGGCGGTGTGCGGGTTGGCTGCTATTGGCTGGTGTTGGCTGGTGTTGGCTGGCCGTACTGGCCGTACTGGCCGTACTGGCAGCGCTGGCGGCACTGGCAGATCAGGCCTGCCAGCTTGGCGCACGTTTGTCTAAAAAGGCTTGCACGCCTTCGCGGCCTTCGGGGCTGGCGCGGAGGTCGGCAATGCTGGCTACCGTGCTGGCGATCAGGGCGTCGTCGAGCGGGCTGATCGCCAGCGTGCGCAGCAGTTGTTTGCAGGCCTGCAGCGCGTTCGGGCCGGCTTGGCGCAGTGCTTGCACCAGCTCGGCCAGCCGGGTGTCGAGCGCGTCGGCGCTCAGCACTTCGTGGACCAAGCCGATGCGCAATGCCTCGGCGGCGCTAAAGCGCTCGGCGGTTAAAAAATAGCGCTGCGCCGCCCGCACGCCGATGGCGCGCACCAGGTAGGGGCCGATGGTGGCGGGAACCAGGCCGAGCTTGACTTCGCTTAAGCAGTAGCTGGCGCTGTCCACGCTGAGCGCGATATCGCAGGCCGCAATCAAGCCCAGGCCACCGGCAAAGGCGTCGCCTTGCACGCGTGCAATGGTGGGCTTGGGGCAGTGGTCGATGGTGCGCAGCATCTCGGCCAGCAAGGCGGCGTCGGCGCTGTTCTCGCTGCGCGTGTAGTCGGCCATGCTGCGCATCCAGTGCAGGTCGGCGCCGGCGCAAAAGGCCGGGCCGTGGGCGCCCAGCACGATGCAGCGGATGTCGTCGCGCGCGCCCAGCTCGGCAAAGGCCTGGGTCAGCTCGGCGATCAGCGCGGCGTTGAAGGCGTTGCGCAGCGCCGGGCGGTTGAGGTTGATGCGGGCCAGGTGCGGCGTGATTTGGATGTCGAGCGAGGTCATCGTGCTGAGCTTTCGGGTTGCCAAGGTCTGGCCGGGCATGTTTGGGGTAGGCGCAAGACTGCGCTCGCGGGCGTCGACTACATCCGGGGCACGCTGAATTTTGCCTTTGCCGGCGGTGCATGGCGCGCCACGGCCAGGCCCAGCGCCAGCACCCGGCGCGTGTCGGCCGGGTCGATGATGCCGTCGTCCCAGAGCCGGGCGCTGGCGTAGTAGGGGTGGCCTTGCACCTCGTACTGCTGGCGGATTGGCGACTTGAAGGCCTCTTCTTGCGCCGCGCTCCACTGCCCGCCACCGGCCTCGATGCCGTCGCGCTTGACGGTTGCCAGCACGCTGGCGGCCTGCTCGCCGCCCATGACGCTGATGCGTGCGTTGGGCCACATCCATAAGAAGTGCGGCGAATAGGCGCGCCCACACATGCCGTAGTTGCCAGCGCCAAAGCTGCCGCCAATGATGACGGTGAACTTGGGCACATTGGCGGTGGCCACAGCCGTCACCAGCTTGGCACCGTGGCGTGCGATGCCTTCGTTTTCGGCCTTGCGTCCGACCATGAAGCCGCTGATGTTTTGCAAAAAAACCAGGGGAATGTTGCGCTGGCAGCACAGGGCGATGAAGTGCGCACCTTTTTGTGCCGACTCGCTGAACAAAATACCGTTGTTGGCCAAGATGCCCACGGCCATGCCCTCGATCGCCGCGAAGCCGCAGACCAAGCTGCTGCCAAAGCGCGCCTTGAACTCATGGAACTCGGAGCCGTCGACGATGCGGGCAATGATCTCACGCACCTCGAAGGGTTTGCGGCTATCGGTCGGAATGATGCCGTAGAGTTCTTCAGCTATAAAATGAGGAGCTTCTACCGCTTTATTATATTGATTTTCAATATCATTTATATTTGAATTCAAGTGTTTAATAGCGGTACGTGCTATGGAAAGTGCGTGCAAGTCGTTTTGCGCCAAATGGTCGGCGACGCCCGACAAGCGCGTGTGCACATCGCCGCCGCCCAGCTCTTCGGCGCTGACGACTTCGCCGGTGGCGGCTTTGACCAGTGGCGGGCCGCCCAGGAAGATCGTGCCTTGTTGCTGGACGATGATGGCCTCGTCGCTCATGGCCGGAACGTAGGCGCCGCCAGCGGTGCACGAGCCCATCACCACGGCAATCTGGGCGATGCCGGCCGCGCTCATATTGGCCTGGTTGTAGAAGATGCGGCCAAAGTGTTCGCGGTCGGGGAAGACTTCGTCCTGGTTGGGCAGGTTGGCGCCGCCCGAGTCGACCAGGTAAATGCAGGGCAAATGGTTTTGCGCGGCGATTTCCTGGGCCCGCAGGTGTTTTTTGACCGTCATCGGGTAGTAGGTGCCACCTTTGACCGTGGCGTCGTTGCAGACCAGCATGCAGTCCACGCCGCTGACCCGACCGATGCCGGTGATGATGCCCGCGCCCGGTGCTGCGCCGTCGTACATGCCGTGCGCGGCCAGCGGCGAGAGCTCTAAAAACGGCGTCCCCGGATCGAGCAGCGCGGCCACCCGCTCCCGTGGCAGCAGCTTGCCTCGGGCGATGTGCTTGGCCCGCGCCGCCGCGCCGCCACCGGCCTCGATGCGTGCGAACTGCTGGGCCAAGTCGCCCAGCAGCAAGCGCATGGCGGCGCTGTTGGCAAGGAAGTCGGCGCTGCGCGGGTTGAGTGTTGTCGTGAGTGTGCTCATGGCGTAAGTCCTAGGTAGCTCAAAGAAAGAGCGGCCAAGCGTAAAAAAAGCATGGCTTGGGCCGACGCATTCTTCATGCGTACAGCATGGCAAGGGCTGGGTCGGCAAAGTGTACGTGTGCTGGATGCTTGAACGTGGCCCACCCCCGTAGCGCCTGCGGCGCTCGCCCCCTCAAGGGTGAACTTGGCCCACCCCCGAAGCGCCTGCGGCGCTCGCCCCCTCAAGGGGGCGCACCCAGTGGCCTGGCAGAGCCAGATCCACGGGTGCACTGGGGGGGGCGGGCGCGTCTCGCGGCGCGGTTTTATCGCTCGGTGGTGCTTGGCCTATGCATGACAGTTAATGCGGCTTGAATGCGGCCGAAAATGCCCTCTGGTGCGGCCTAAATGCAGTCCAAATGCAGCCCAAATGCAGTCCAAATGCAGTCTCAATTGGCCGGCTCGATAAGCGGATAATCGCCGCTTGCTTTCGGAGTTTGTTTTGATGTCCGTACGAAATTTTTCTTTCAGTCTCGCCCTTGCTGCGACCTTGGTCTTGAGTGGCTGTAGCACGTATCCGCGCTGGTTGCCAGCGTCTGGGCCGAGCGCCGAGCAGGTGGCCAAGGCGCCGAGCTCGGCGCTTATGCCCAATATCCGGGTGATGGATATATCCCCAGCCCTGACCAGCAAGCTGCTGGCGAGCTCGCAACTGCGTTTGTTCTCTGAGTTGGCCGAGCAAGATGCCGGTGCCGGCTATGCCGTGGGCTCGGGCGATGTCTTGTCGGTGGTGCTGTGGGAGGCCCCGCCGGCCTCGCTGTTTGGTGCGGCGATGGCCGATGTGCGCGGCAGTGCCACCGCCCAAAGTACCACCTTGCCAGAGCAGATGGTCAATGCCAAGGGCTTGATCAATGTGCCTTTTGTCGGCAATGTGCAGGCAGCAGGGCGCTTGCCGCAGCAAATCGAGGAAGACATCGTGCAGCGCTTAAAGGGCAAGGCGCACCAGCCGCAGGCGATGGTGCGGCTGGTCTCGAACGCATCGAGCCGGGTGACCGTGGTGGGTGAGGTGGCGCAAAGCACGCGTTTGCCGCTGACCGCCAGGGGCGAGCGCGTGCTTGACGCCTTGGCCGCAGCGGGTGGTGCGCGCCAGCCGGTGGGCAAGACCACGGTGCAGCTGACCAGGGGCCGCCAGGTGATGTCCTTGCCGCTGGATATGTTGATCAAAGACCCCTTGCAAAACATCGTGCTGCATCCCGGCGACGTGCTGACGGCCTTGCACCAGCCTTTGAGCTTGACGGTGCTGGGGGCGACCGGCATCAACCGCGAGCTTGAGTTTGAGGCCCAAGGCATTACGCTGGCGCAAGCGCTCGGGCGTGTGGGCGGCTTGCAAGACCAGCGGGCCGATGCGAAGGGTGTGTTTGTGTTCCGCTTTGAGGAGGCCGAGGTATTCGGGGTCAAGGCCGGTTCGCGCACGACCCCCAACGGCAAAGTGGCCGTGGTGTACCGGGTTGACTTGCGCGATCCGGCGAGCTTCTTTGTCGCCCAGGATTTCCCCATGCGCAATAAGGACGTGATGTATGTGGCCAATGCACCGGCGGCAGAGCTGCAAAAGTTCTTGACCATCGTTGGCTCGGTGGTGTCGCCAGCGAATGCCATTCGCGTGATGTCTGATTAATATGGACCACCCCCGAAGCGCCTGCGGCGCTCCCCCCTCAAGGGGGCGCACCCGGTGGCCTGGCAGAGCCAGATCCACGGGTGCACTGGAAGCGGCGCGCTC
>JAYVXE010000225.1:0-1734 GCA_043785395.1 Burkholderiaceae bacterium
AAAAGATGACTTCCCGCTTTCCAGGAGCAGCGCATCCTTGGTCGGCGCAAGCCGGGCTTCAAGCGCATAGTTGGTATTGATCACGGCCAGGTCCACCTCGCCCAGCGCCCGGGGCAGCATTGGAGCCTCCAGATGTTTGATCTTTATTTGCTTGATATTGTTCACAATGCCCCTCTCCGTGGACATGATGTTCTGAGGATCAGCCAGCACAATAAGACCCGCCTGGTGCAGCAATTGCAGTGCCCGACCGCCATTGACAGCATCATTCGGAATTGCGATGACGGCGCCCAAAGGCAAGTCTTCAATGCGCTGGATCTTGCGTGAATACGCGCCAAATGGCTCAATAAACACATCGGCCACAGCCTGAAGCTGGGCCCCCCGGCTGCGGTTGAACTCTGCCATATAGGGCTTGTGCTGGAAAAAATTGGCGTCCAGCCGCTTTTCCACCAGTTGCACATTGGGCTGTACATAGTCGGTAAAAACCTTGACATCCAGCTCCACGCCCTGGCGCTTGAGCATGGGCTTGAGGTGTTCCAGCAGTTCCGCATGCGGCGTCGGACTGGCACCCACCACCAGTTTGTCTGCGGCTTGCGCCACCATGGCGCACGACAGTGCCAACAAGGCAATCCATTTTTTCATACATTTCTTTCATCGTTGAACCAGCCACCAAAATCCGAACCCGTACTTTGCGTTGAAACTCAGAACACCGGAATAATGCCCTTGAACCCGTTGGAGCCAGCCCTCAGCGGCTGAAGTAAAGCACCAGGCGGTTGCCAATGCTCTGCAATGCCTGCACCAGCAAGAGCAATAAAACCACCGTGATGAACATCACGTCCAACTGGAAACGCTGGTAACCGTAGCGAATCGCCAGGTCCCCCAGTCCACCGCCGCCCACCACGCCCGCCAGTGCGGTGTACGACACCAGGGCGATGGCCGTCACCGTGGTGGCCGCCAAAATACCGGGCCGCGCCTCCAGCAGCAAGGCCTCAAAAACAATCTGGCGGGTGTTGGCCCCCATGGACAAGGAGGCCTCGATGATGCCTCGGTCAACCTCGCGCAAGGCCGACTCCACCAGGCGGCCAAAGAACGGCGCACCGGCCACCACCAGCGACGGGATCGAGCCCACCACGCCCAGCGATGTGCCGGTCAGGAACACGGTCACCGGGATCATCGCAATCAGCAAAATCACAAACGGCAGCGAGCGCAGCACATTCACCACAAAAGACACCGCCGCATAGGTTTTGGGCGATGCCTGCAACTGCTTCGGACTGGTAAGGAACAACAGCACCCCTAGCGGCAAACCCAGCAGGAGTGTGAGCGAGAGCGAGGCGCCCAGCATGAGCAGCGTATCCACACTCGCCCAAGCAATGCCGTGCCAGTCCACGTTGCCAAACCAGCTCTGTCCAAAATCACTCATGGCGCATGCTCCTCAACAGTCACACCTGCCGCCGACAGATAGGCCAGCGCCTCGTGTACGCGCGCAGCATTACCGTCGACCGCCACGGTAATTTGCCCACACGCCGTCGACTTGATTTTCCCAAAACGGCCACTGAGGATAGAAAAATCCACCCCGTACTCACGCGCCGTGCGCGACAGGATAGGCTGCTGCACCGTGTCGCCCAGAAATGTCAGGCGCATGGTTTTGGTCTTGTCCTTGGGCTTGGGCTTGGGCTTGTCTGCGGCTGCGGTCAAATCTTCATCCGCGTCGGAAAAACTCTCCGCCTCCTGCACAAA
>JAYVXE010000226.1:0-5913 GCA_043785395.1 Burkholderiaceae bacterium
ACTCGTCCTTGCGCACAAGAGTGCGCTGCGTCCTCGCGCCTTGCCTGACACGCCGATCACGCCACCCTCGTATGCATCCAACTGCGGTTTCTAGGATGAACAAAGTGTGTTGGTGCCGCCGCCCGGGGCCACCGTGCTGGCCAGCTCCGACCACGACGCCCACCAGATCCTGCGCTATGGCCCGAAGACCCTGTCCGTGCAGTTCCACCCCGAGTTCACTGGGGGCGGCGCGCTCGTCTCGCGGCGCGGTTTCATCGCTTGGTGCTGCTTGCCCATGCATGACAGTTAGTCCTGAAATCCCACCTTACTAGGACTTACGCAAAACCGCCCTGGCGTCGTTCTTTTGACCCGCCGTACTGGATGTACTGTCTGCGGAAAAATGCCTAGCCAGGACAATTTTGCGTAAGTCCCACCTTACAAAAACCGCTCCAGCAGTTTGCGCGATGCGCGGTCGAGTGCGGCGCTGTCGGCGATGGCAAAGCACAGGCCGTCGGCGCTGGTGACCAGCAGCTGTGGGTGGCCGCTGCGCAGGCGGCGGATGTCTTCTTCGCCTTTGAGCACCAGCGTGGTTTCGCCTCGGTTGGTCAGCACGCGCCAGGTGCTGGGCGTGGAGAAGCTTGAGACTTGGAGCAGGCGCTGGATCTCGGGCATGAAGGTGCGGGCGCTGAGCTCTTCTTCGAGCAGGCTGCGCTGTGCGGCGGGCAGCTTGTGCAGTTGCTCCAGCCATAGCACTTCTTGGCCGTTGACGTTCACCAAGGCGACGCCGTCGTCCGGGGCGCTGAGCGGGAAGGCGCGCACTGGAACGACGCCCAGGTGCTGTTGGCCGTCGGCGCAGGTCAGCAGCAAGCGGCCAAAAGGGGTGCGCTCCAGGTGGAATTCAGGGGCTGCCATAGGGTTCCAAAAAAATGGGATTGGTGCTGGCTCAGGCTCAGGCCGACCCGGCTGGGTGTTCACTGTGCACGGGCGCTGTTGTCTGTGGGCTTGGGTTCAGGTCGAGGCTGGCACCCGTGTCCTGCGCATCTTCCGCATCGACTTGGCGCAACTGCGCTTCATAAAGCCGCCAGTAGGCCCCACGGCGTGCCAGCAAGGCGTCGTGCGGGCCGACTTCGACCACGTGGCCGCGTTCCATCACCACCAGCCGGTCGGCTTTGCGCAGGGTCGACAGGCGGTGCGCAATGGCAATCGTGGTGCGGCCTTGCACCAGGTTGTCGAGGGCTTTTTGGATTTCTTTTTCGGTCTCGGTATCGACCGAGGAGGTGGCCTCGTCCAGGATCAGGATGCGCGGGTCGATCAGCAGTGCACGCGCAATGCTGATGCGCTGGCGCTCGCCGCCCGACAGGCCTTGGCCGCGCTCGCCGACCAAGGCGTCGTAGCCGTGCGGCAGCCGCAGGATGAATTCGTGCGCATGGGCGGCACGCGCGGCGGCCATGATGTGGGCGCGGCTGGCGTTGGGCTGGCCGTAGGCGATGTTCTCGGCAATCGTGCCAAAGAACAAAAACGGCTCTTGCAGCACCAGGCCGATGTGGCTGCGGTAGTCGGCCACGGCAAAGCGCCGCAGATCGACGCCGTCGACGTGGATTGCACCTTCGCTGACGTCGTAAAAGCGGCTTATCAGGTTGACCAAGGTGCTCTTGCCCGAGCCGCTGTGGCCGACCAGGCCGATCATCTCGCCCGGCGCGATGTCCAGGCTGATGCCGCTGATGACGGCGCGGTTGCCGTAGCGAAAGCCGATGTTGTGCAGTTGAATGCGCCCTTGCAAGGCGGTGATGGGCAGCGGCTGGGCGGGCTCGGGAACGTTGGAGACATGGTCGAGGATGTCGAAAATGCGTTTGGCCCCGGCGGCGGCCTTTTGGGTGACCGAGACGATGCGGCTCATCGAGTCGAGCCGGGCATAAAAGCGGCCAATGTAGGCGATGAAGGCTGCCAGTACGCCGACGGTGATCTGTCCCTGCGCAACCAGCCAAATGCCAAAGGCCCACACCACCAGCAGGCCGATTTCGGTCAGCAAAGAGACGGTGGGCGTGAACAGTGACCAGGTTTTGTTCAGTTTGTCGTTGACTTCGAGGTTGTGTTGGTTGGCGGCACGAAAGCGCTCGGCCTCGCGTTTTTCTTGGGCAAAGGCTTTGACCACGCGGATGCCGGGAATGGTGTCGGCCAGCACGTTGGTGACCTCGGACCAAACCCTGTCGATTTTCTCGAAGCCGGTGCGCAGCCGGTCGCGCACGGTGTGGATCATCCAGCCGATGAAGGGCAGTGGCAGCAGGGTCACCAGGGCCAGCCAGGGGTTGATGCTGAACAGGATGACCGAGGTCATCACGATCATCAGCACGTCGCATGCGAAGTCGAGCGCATGCAGCGACAAGAAAACGTTGATGCGGTCGGTCTCGGAGCCAATCCGCGCCATCAGGTCGCCGGTGCGCTTGGCGCCAAAGTAGTCGAGCGAAAGCTTGAGCAAGTGCTCGTAGGTGGCGGTGCGCAGGTCGGCGCCGATGCGCTCGGACACCCGCGCCAGCACATAGGTGCGGGCCCAGTTCAGGCCCCAGGCGGCGAGCGCTGCCGCCAGCAGGGCGAGCAGGTAGAACGCGACAAGGCTGGGGGCGATTTGCTGGCCGGCTTGAAACGGGATCAGCACTTTGTCCATCAGGGGAATCGTCAGGTACGGCGCAATGAGGGTGGCGGCGGTGGAGGCCAGTGCCAACCCAAAGCCGAGCGCCAACTGGCCTTGGTAGGGCCGGGCGAAGCGCCAGAGTCGCAGCAGCACCCAGGTGGAGGGCGGCGCGGCCAGCTCTGAGCGATCCAGCGCTGGGTCTAATTCCTGGCCCAATTCATGGCCCAGTTCCTGGCCCAGTTCGGCGGCACTGGGCGTTGCGGTTGCCGCCACTGGTGTCGGACGGGTGCGGGCCTGGCATTGTTGGGCAAATTTTTGCAGCAGGCGCTGCGACTGCTCCTGCGCTGGGCCGCCAAGGCTGTGGTGCCAACACGCCAGGCGGCGCTGGTGGTTGTGCAGCTCTAGCGTGCCGATGCCGGCCTGGTCAAAGCGTTGCAGCGTCAGCGTGGCGTCCAGCGGCCAGGCCTGCCAGTGCCCCTGCGCGTCCTGCGCCAGCAGGCGCTGCGTGCTCAAGCCGAGCAGGCCGGGGGCGAATTGCAGTTGCGCGTCCAAGTCCAGCGCCAAGCTGGCCAAAATCTGTTCGTCGGCCGCCAAGGTGTAGAGCTGGTCGGGCTGGTCGGGGCGGCCCGCCCCCGATGGCGCGCCAGCCGGGGCGTGTGTGGCAGGGTTTGTGTTGTGGGGCATGGGGGTTCCGTAGCGCACGGTCTTGGGCACGGCAGTGCTGCCGATCGGGGCGCAATTCTGACTGAAAAATACCGCTCCCCGGCCTGGCCTGTGGCGGTGCGGCCCAAAGCCGTCCAAAGTCGCCCTAATCCGAGGGCACAATCAGGCCTTTGTCCGCTGCCGTGTGCGCCGTGACCTGCCCTTTTTGATAGCCCTGTGTAGACCATGCAAAAAATGGACGATATCAAGCTCTTACGCACCCACTATTTACGCGGGCCCAACATCTGGACCTACCGCCCTGTGCTGGAGGTCTGGCTCGATTTGGGCTCGCTTGAGCAGAAGCCCTCGCATGTGTTGCCCGGCTTTACTGCCCGGCTGCTGGATTGGTTGCCGGCGCTGGCCGAGCACCACTGCGGCGTGGGCGAGCGCGGCGGCTTTGTCCAGCGTCTGCACGAAGGCACCTGGGCCGGCCATGTGCTCGAACACATCGTGATCGAGCTGTTGAACCTGGGCGGCATGCCGACGGGTTTTGGCCAAACCCGCAGCACTTCGACCGCTGGGGTGTACCGAATGGTGTTTCGGGCCCGCGACGAGCAGGTGGCGCGGGTCGCACTGGCGCAGGGCCAGCAGCTGATCAGCGCGGCCATCCACGACCGGGCATTTGATGTTGAGGCCGCCGTCGCCGCCGTGCGCCAGCAGGTCGAGGACTGCTACCTCGGCCCCAGCACCGCTTGCATCGTCGACGCCGCCACCGAGCGCCGGATTCCGCATATCCGTCTGAATGAGGGCAACCTTGTGCAGCTCGGCTACGGCGCCAGCCAGCACCGTATCTGGACCGCCGAGACCGACCAGACCAGTGCCATTGCCGAGGGCATCGCCAGTGATAAAGACCTGGCCAAGCGCTTGCTGCAAGCCTGTGGTGTTCCCGTGCCCGAGGGCCAGATCGTCGCCAGTGCGCAGGCCGCTTGGGAGGCGGCGCAAGCGCTCGGCCTGCCGGTGGTGGTCAAGCCGTCGGACGGCAACCACAGCCGGGGCGTGACGCTGGAGCTGTCGACCCAGGCCGATGTCGAGGCCGCCTACCAGATCGCACTGCCCGAGGGCAGCGAGGTCATGGTCGAGCGCTTTATCCCCGGCAGCGAGCACCGGCTGCTGGTGGTGGGCGGGCAGGTGGTGGCTGCGGTGCGCGGCGAAGTGGTGGTGGTGACGGGGGACGGCCAGTCCAGCGTTGAGGCGCTGGTGGCGAGCCAGCTCAACACCGACCCCCGGCGCGGCGTGCAGGAGAACTTCCCGCTGGAGTTGATCGATGTCCAGCACGGCACCAGCGTCGGGCTGGAGCTGCGCCGCCAAGGCCTGACGCCGGCTTCGGTGCTGGCCGTGGGCCAGCAGGCCGTGATCCAGCGCAACGGCAATACCGCCATCGACTGCACCGACCAGGTGCACCCCGAGGTGGCCTACATCGCCGCGCTGGCGGCCCGGGTGATTGGGCTTGACATTGCCGGCATCGACCTGGTGGCACAGGACATTGCCCAGCCGCTGCAAAGCCAGGGCGGTGCGGTTGTCGAGGTCAATGCCGGCCCCGGTTTGTTGATGCACCTCAAGCCCGGCGTTGGCGCGCCGCGCCCGGTGGGGCAGGCCATC
The DNA here is from genome assembly GCA_043785395.1 of Burkholderiaceae bacterium. Lineage (GTDB taxonomy): Bacteria > Pseudomonadota > Gammaproteobacteria > Burkholderiales > Burkholderiaceae_C > JAGOEY01. Next base: position 4,910 of record JAYVXE010000226.1, read on the forward strand.
GTTGCGCACCTGTTCCCCGAAGACGGGGCGGCGTTGCCGGGGCGAATTCCGGTGGTGGGTGTGGCCGGGTCGCGGCAAACCAGCACGATTGCGCGTTTGGTGGCCTGGCTGCTGCACCTGAGCGGACGCTATGTCGGCCTGGCCTGCCAAGACGGGCTGTTTTTGAACCAGCGCTGTGTCGCCAGCGGCGACAGCACCCACTGGGACGCCGCGCACCGGCTGCTGGTCAACCGCGCCGTGCAAGCGGCGGTGCTGGAGAACAGCGCGGCCACCATCCTGCGTGACGGCCTGGCCTATGACCGCTGCCAAGTTGGTTTGGTAAGCGACCTTGGCGGGGCCGAGGCGCTGGCTGCGTTTGACATTGTGGAGAGCTCGCAGATGCTGCGCGTGCTGCGCACCCAGGTCGATGTTGTGCTGCCCAGCGGCTACGCCGTGCTGAATGCCGAAGAGCCGCAAATCGCCGCCCTGGCCGAGCTCTGCGACGGCGGTGTCATCCTGTATGGGCGCGACCCCGCGCTGGCCGCCATCAGCGCGCACTGCGCCGCCAAAGGCCGGGCGGTCTACCTGCGCCACGGCCAAATCGTGCTGGCCTGCGGCAGCAGCGAGACCACGCTGTGCGCGCTGGCACGGGTGAGCTCCCGCCAAGTGCACCAAGTTCACCAAGTTCACCAAGTTCACCAGATTCACCCGCCCCAGCCCGCCATCGACGACAGCACGCTGCTGGCCTCGATTGCCGTGGCCTGGGCGCTGGCGATTGCGCCCGACCTGATCGTCGCCGGGATCGAGACCTTTGCCGCACAGCCCACCGGATTAACATGAAACACCCCCGAAGCGCCTGCGGCGCTACCCCCTCAAGGGGGCGCACCCGGTGGACTGGCAGAGCCAGATCCACGGGTGCACTGGGGGCGGCGCGCTCGTCTCGTGCCTTGGTTTCATCGTTCGGGGCGCTTGGCCCATGCGAGAGAGTTAACGTGAAACACCCCCGTAGCGCCTGCGGCGCTCCC
>JAYVXE010000227.1:0-1730 GCA_043785395.1 Burkholderiaceae bacterium
TGCGCTGCGTCCTCGCGCCTTGCCTGACACGCCGATCACGGCACCCTCGTATGCATCCAACTGCGGTTTCTAGGATGAAGAATGTGCGGCTTGACGCACCTGCGCAGCTCGCCCTGCATGCGCAGGCGGTGTACCAACAGGCGGTGCTGAGTCGGCTGATGCCGCTCAACAACGCCACCGGCATCACCGATGCGGAGCGGGCGCTGATGGGGCAGTGGTTTTTGAGCGGCGCGGCAACGCAGTAAGACGAGCCTGGCGGCGCCACCAGCAGGTTGGCGCAAGTCCTTACTGTTTTATGGCCTCAATCTGGACCACCAGTTTGACGTTTTTCGGCACGCCAAAGGCAACGCCGAAGTCCAGGCCCCATTGGGTGCGGTCAATGGTGGCCTCGAAGTCACCACCGCAGATTTCGCGCTTGAGCATGGGGCTTTCATAGCAGTTGAAGTTGTTGGCCTTGAGCGTGACTGGATGGGTTTGACCCAGCAGCGTCAGTTGGCCGGCAACGGCGCTGACTTTGTCGCCAGCGAAGCTGAACTGGTCGCCGTGGAAGCTGATTTTGGGGTGCTTGGCGATGTTGAAAAAATCAGCGCTTTGCAGGTGTTTGTCAAACGCTGCGGTGCCGGTGCTGATCGAGCTGGCGTCCAGGCTGATCTCGACTTTGCCGGTTTTGGCTGTGCGGTCGAGCTGTACCGAGCCTTCTTTTTTGTCAAAGCGTCCCCGGTTGGTGCTGGTGCCAAAGTGGCCGATCTCGAAGACGGCAAAGGTGTGGTTGGGGTCAACGGCGTAGTTGGTCGGGGTGGCTTGGGCGGCAGCACTGAGCAGGGAGGCGACGGCGGTCAGGCAGAGCAAGGTGTGGCGCATGGAGCAGGCTTTCTAGGTTAAGAGCACAGGGACGGGAAAGGCATTGGGCGGTGTGTGGTTGGGGGAGTTTGGCGGTCAAAGCTTGCCCACGCCGCTGAGCGTGAGCTTGAATTTGACCTGCACTTCGTCGGCCACCATCGAGGTGTCGGCCCATTCGTTTTCACCAATTCTGAAGGCCAGTCGTTGCAGTGGCAGCACGCCGCTGGCGACGGTGGTGGCCCCGTTTTGGCTGAGCATGACGGGCATCTGTACCGGGCGGCTTTGGCCTTTGATGCTGAGTGTGCCGCTGACGTTGAACTGGCCGGCGCCCAGGCTTTTGATGCTGCTCGAATGGAAGCGGGCCTGTGGGAATTGGGCGGTGTTGAACCAAGTGGCTTTGGGCAGTTCGGCGTCGGTGGCGGGCACGCCGAGCGTGGCGCTGGCCAGATCGACCGTGATGGCAACGCTGCTGCGGTCGAGCTGGGCGGGGTCGAAGTTGAGCTTGGCGTCAAATTTTTTGAAGTGGCCCGCTACCGGCACGCCCATTTGCTTGCTGACAAAGATGATTTCGCTGCTGGCAGGCACCAGGGCCTGGACGCTGGAGGTGCTGGCCTGCGCCGACAGGCCAAGGCCGGTGAGTGCCAAGCTGGCAGCAAGGGTTTGGAAGGGGGTCATGAAGCAGTTCCAGAGGGTGACAAAAGGTCGGCTCAGGGCCGGCGGCCTGGCAGCATGCGCTGTAGCACGCTGTCGCGGTTGATGAATTGGTGCTTGAGGGCAGCGGCCAGGTGCAGGCCAACCAGGGCGGCCAGCGCGAAGGCGCTGGTTTGGTGCCAGGGCTTGATCAGCCCGGCCAGGGCTTGGTCTACCGGCACCCAGTCGGGCAGTTGCCA
>JAYVXE010000228.1:0-5881 GCA_043785395.1 Burkholderiaceae bacterium
TGGCCGGCAGCATCATGGCTTCGCCAGCGGCGACCAAATGGATAAAGGCCAGCATGTTGGTGACCACTTTGACGACCGAGGCGTTGCCGATTTTGCCGAGGTAGATGATTTCACCGCCCATCGCTTGCAGCAGCCCTTCGACTTGTTGGTAAGTGCCAAGATCGCCCCCGACCAGCACCGTGATGGTGCCCGAACCGGCGAGGTGGACACCGCCGGTGACGGGGCATTCCAGCACCGCAATGCCGCGTGCTGCGGCCAGGCCCGCCAGACGCTGCAAGTCGTCCAAGTCGGTCGTACTCATCTCGATCCAGATGCCGCCAGAGCGCAAGTGGGCCAGGACGCCGTCGGGGCCTTCGACCACTTGGCGCGAGACGGCGGGCGACGGCAGCACGGTGATGACGACATCGGCTTCACGGCAGACACCCGCCACATCGGGCGACCAGCGGGCGCCGTGCGCGAGCAAACGCTCGGCCAGCGCGGGTTGCAGATCGTGCACGCTGACGGCGTAGCCGGCCCGCAGCAGGCTATTGCACAGCGGCTCGCCGAGGCTGCCGAGACCGATAAAACCGATAGTGAATTGAGAGTTTTGCATGGCTTGATTGAACTTGATGGCGATAAATGGGTGGGCAAGACTTGCCTGTTGCCTGTTGCCTGTTGCCTGTTGCCAGCGACAAGCCACGACTCACCGTGGCGCGTCGCGCCAAGCGAGTGCGGCTTGCATGCCTTGGGTGCTGCGGATGCGTTCAAACTCGACGTTTTCTGGCCGCACATTGGCCTCGATCAAGGTGGCGGTATCGACTGCGGCCAGCAGCGCTTGGCGCATACCTTGCAGATCGAAGCCGCGATGGATGGCGCGCTTGGTCAACTGCACCGACAGCGGCGCGCACTGCGCCATGGTGTGCGCCAGTGCCAAGGCCCGCTCAAAGTGCTGCCCATCGCGCGTGACGTGGTTGATCAGGCCGACTTCATAGGCGCGTTGCGCGCTGATGCGGTCGTTGGCGGTCAGCAGCATTTCTTTGGCATATTTCGCGCCGACCAGCCACGGCACGATCAACGCAGCAATGCTGGAGCCGAACTTCATCTCGGGCTCCCCCAACAAGCTGTCGACATCGGCCACGGTCAGGTCGCAGGCCAGCGCCAGCTCAAGCCCACCGCCAATACAGTAGCCGTGCACCGCGGCCACGGTGGGCTTGGGACAGTCCCAGAACTGGATGATGAACTCGAAGTCGGCCTGCAACGTGGCCGCCCACTGCGCTGCGCTGGTGTTGTTGGCCTGCGCCAGCTCTTTGAGGTCAAAACCGGCTGAAAACGACGGGCCTTCAGCGGCCAGCACAATCGCCCGGATCTCGGGGTTGCGGGCAAAGGCTTGCAGCGCCTGGCTTGCCTCGTGCATCAAGGTGGTGTTCAAGGCATTGCGCTGGCGTGGGCGGTTCAGTCGAATGACGCCGACGCGCTCGATGGTCTCGACCAAGATGGTGGTGTAGGGGCTGGTCATGGTGTGTGCTGGGGATGGCTGCGGTGGGTGGGGTAGTGCGCCACAGCGGACATGGCGCAGCTACTGTGCGAGGCTGGATGCGCCCGCCGATCAAGGGGCTCGCGCTGGCTGGCGGCACGGGGAATGGCCAGGAAATCGACTGCGGCAATGCGCACGCCGTCCACCAGCAGTGGGTTGATTTCCATCTCTTGCAATTGGTCTTGCAACTGCCAGCCGAGTTGCATGAAACGCTGTACCACCGCGCTGAGCTGCGCCAGATCGGCCGGCGGTCTGCCACGCGCACCGTTGAGCAGCGCAAAGCCCTTGAGACGGCGGATGCTGGCGCTGATGTCGGCCCGGCTGGCGGTGGGCAGCAGGGTCACGAAGTCTTTCAAGATTTCGACATAAATGCCCCCCAACCCCAGCGTAAAAGTGGGGCCGAACTGTGCATCGTGTTGCATGCCGAGAATCAGCTCGGTGCCGCTGAGTTGTTGTTGCAGCAAGACGGCACCGGGCGCAATGCTCTGCAATTTGGCATAGGCGGCGCGCAGCGCGGCATCGTCCGCAATGCCCAGCAGCACGCCGCCGACTTCGGATTTGTGGGCAATGGCGGGGGCGTCGATTTTGGCCACCAGCGGATAGCCGATGCGCTGCGCGAAGGCCAGTGCAGCGTCGATCGAAGCGGTGCTGAAATGGGCCGCCACCGGCAGTCCAAAATCCTCCAGCAAATCGAAGTTCTGCAAGCTTTTGTTGGGGCCACCGTCGTGACTGCCGCCGTTGTGGGACGCGGTGAGGGCGCTGAGCGCGGCGCGCCAATCGGCGATGCGGGCCGGCACTGCGCCGGACAAGGCGTCGGGCGTGGTCGGCGTGGTCGGCGTGGTGGCGTCACTGGACGCAGCGCATACCGCCTGCTCGGCGGATTCCATGCGGACTTGCTGGTAGCGGCTGAAGTGCTTGAGCGCACGCAGTCCAGTTGCCGTGCCCATCAGCACCGGTATTCCCATGCGGCGCAACTGCGCGCAGGCGCTGGGCGCCATGCTGGTGGCGAGGTTGCCCAGCAGCACTACCGGTTTGTCGGTGCCGGCCCAGGTGGCGCTGAGTGCAGCGGTACAGGTCTGGGTAAAGTCTTGTCCATCGGGGATGTTGCTGGCCATCACCAGCGTGCCCACCGAGGGGTCGCTCGCCAGCGCCAACAACGCATCGGCGATCACGTCTTTGCCATCGCCCCAGTAGTCGAGCGGATTGGCGGGCTCGACGCCAGGCTCCAGCAGCCCTTCCAGGCGCGACACGGTGGCCGCGGCCAAGTCGGCAAATGGCAGTTGCAGTGGTTCAGCCAAATCGGCGATCAGCTGGCGTTCGCCCCCAGAGTCGCAACCCAGGCCGATTTCACCGTTATGCGGTCGCCGTGCTGCGGCAAACAGCTCGGCGGTATCGAGCAGCTCGTCCAGCGAGTGCACAGCGATCACGCCGTGGCGCGCAAAAATGGCGTCATACACCTCCGCACTGCCGGCCATCGCGCCGCTGTGCGATTGGGCAAAGGCTTGGCCACGACGGCTGCGCCCGAGCTTGAGTGCAATCACCGCCACGCCCTGGGCTTGGGCACGGGACAGCGCACGCAAGAACGGCTCGGGCCGGCGCACCGTCTCCAGCACCAGGCAAATCACGCGGGTGGAGGGCTGATCGAGCAAAAAATCCAAGTACTCGGCCATGCCAGTGGCCAACTCCTGCCCGGCAGAAATCGCATAGTTAAAGCGCAGATCGCGCTGGTTGGCGACCAATCCCGACCAGGTAGAGCCGCTGTGCGAGACCAGCGCCACCGATCCCGGCTGGTTCAGCGTATGGATTGGAAAGCCGGTGAGTTGCAGCCGGTCGTGCAGGTTGACAAAGCCCATGCAGTTGCCACCGCACAGGGCCATGCCGCTGTCGGCGGCAATCGCGGCCAAGCGGTCGGTCAGTGACTCACTCGGGGGCTTGCCCTCGGTGCTGGCGCCGTAGGCGCGGCCAAACAACACGGCGGCGCCGGCCTGGGCCGCTGCCGCTGCCTCCAAAGCGGCGGGCAAGGCGGCGTCGGCGATCGCCAGCGCCACACAGTCCACAGCCTGGGGCAGCGCCGCCAGCGAAGGGTAGCTGGTGACGCCATCGATTTCTGCGTATTTGGAGTTGATCAAAAACACCTTGCCGGCATAGCCCAGTGACGCGATCGAGTGCTGCAACTGCTGGCCAAAGCTGCCGGTTCGGCCACTGGCGCCGACGATGGCGATCGAGCGCGGACGCAGCAAGCAGTCCAAGGCATGGCCGGATGGGGTGTGGGCTGCGGTGTCGGCCCAGAGAGGGGCGCCTGCAAAGCGCTGTGGGTTAACGGTTGACATCGACCACCACCCGACCTCTCGCCTGACCCGCCATCATGGCTTCGGCCAACGCTGGCAACTCTTGCAGCGAGGCGAGCCGCATCATTTGCTGCTGTGCCGAGACCGGCAGCTCCTGAGCCAGCCGGGCCCAAGCGGCCGCGCGGCGGGCGTTGGGGCACATGACCGAGTCCACGCCCAGCAGGCGCACGCCACGCAGAATAAACGGCATGACCGTGGTTTCGAGGGTCACCCCACCAGCCAAGCCACAGGCGGCGACGGCACCGCCATAGTGGCATTCACTGAGAATCCGCGCCAGCACATTGCCGCCGACCACATCAATCGCCCCGGCCCAGCGCTGGGTCGCCAAGGCGGCGGGTTTGTCGTGCCACTGCGCCCCGTCCAGCACCTCGGCGGCGCCCAGGCTTTGTAGGTAGCTGCGCGATTTCTCTGGGTTCTGGCTCAGCGCCATCACCTCATAGCCCAGGCGCGACAGCAAACTGACCGCGACACTGCCAACGCCACCGCTGGCACCGGTGACCAGCACGGCGCCGCTGGCAACGCCGGCCTCTTGCAAGGCCATCACGCACAGCATGGCGGTCAGTCCGGCGGTGCCGATCAGCATGGCCTGCTGGCTGTCCAGGCCCGGTGGCAGCGGAGTCAGCCATTCGGCCTTGACGCGCTGCTGCTGGCTGTAGCCACCCCAATAGCGTTCGCCGACACTCCAACCGGTCAGCACCACTTTGTCGCCAGACCGGTAGGCGGGCGTGGCAGACTCGATCACCGTACCGGCAAAGTCGATTCCCGGCACCATCGGAAATTGCCGCACGATCTTGCCTCTGCCAGTCAGCGCCATTGCATCTTTGTAATTCATGCTGGAGTAATCAATCGCCACCCGCACCTCGCCTGGCGGCAAGTCGTCTGGACGTAAACGTTGCACACTGCTGCGCGTCTTGCCGTCTACCTGGTCGAGCACCAACGCTTGAAAGTCTTGGGTATCAGTCATCTAGATATAGGCCCTCTATGGGCAGTAGTGGTTAGGGGTAGCGTGAGAAATTGAAAAATTTTGGAGAAATTAAAAAATTGCTGCAATGGCCTGCAAGGCTTGAAAAAGCGTACGCGTAGTGCGGCTAGACCGACAGCTCAGTCGTTACTGCTGCGGCTTGCTCGGCACGCTGGGCCAGCACCGAACTCAGCCAATCGACGCGCATTTCGGGCACTGAGGCGATCAGTTTTTCGGCATAGGGATGCATCGGTGGTGCAAAAATATCCGCCGTGGGGCCTTCGGCCACCAGCACGCCGCGCAACATCACCGCAGTTCTGTGGGCAATGCGTTTGACTACGCCCAAATCATGGGTAATGAACAGATAACCCAGGCCCAATTCATCTTGCAGCCGCTTGAGCAGCTTCAAAATATCATCCGCCACCAAAGGGTCCAAGGCCGATGTCGGTTCGTCGCAAATAATCAAATCTGGCTTGGCCGCCAATGCCCTCGCGATGCAAATACGCTGTTTTTGTCCGCCCGACAAAGCGCCTGACAAGCGGCTAGCGTAATCCGTCGGTAAACCGACCAATTGCAACAACTCGGCCGTCCGCAGTGCAGCCTTGGCAGCCGATGCGCCAAAGTAAAACTGCACCGGACGACCAATGATTTCACCGATGGTGTGGCGCGGGTTCAATGCAACATCGGGCAATTGGTAAATCAGTTGCACCTGGCGCAACTCCTCCCGGCTGCGGTTCTTGTAGCTTGCGGCCAGACTCTTGCCGCGCAGTTGCACATCGCCTGCGATGCGTGGCAACAAACCGGCCACCAACCGCGCCAAAGAGCTTTTGCCCGAGCCCGACTCACCCACCACGGCCACCGTTTGCCCGCGTGCGACAGCTATCGAGACTTGGTCGACACAAATGAACGTGCCGTATTTACCGCTTGCCTGCGTGACCGACAGCAGCGGTTCTGGCGCCGCACCGCTGGCTGTCGCCGATACGACCGGGGCGTTGCCACCGGCTCGCTCTGCCACCAAGGCCGCCGTATAGGTTTGCTGCGGTTGCTGCAAAATTTGCT
>JAYVXE010000229.1:0-5875 GCA_043785395.1 Burkholderiaceae bacterium
TGGCTCTGCCAGGCCACCGGGTGCGCCCCCTTGAGGGGGTAGCGCCGCAGGCGCTTCGGGGGTGGGACAAGTTCACCCTGGTCGGCCAGATTGACCGGCTCGACCATGTGCGCGACGGCAGCGTGCTGGTGATGGACTACAAAACCGAGGGTCTTGCCGTCACCCGCGAACGCGTCAAAAACCCCACCGAAGACACCCAGCTGGCCTTTTATGCCGCCTTGCAACCCGACGACACCTTGCAAGCGGCCTACATCAACATCGGCGAAAAAGGCGGCACCACCCCCGTGCCCCAGCCCGACGTGGTGGCCGTGCGCGACGCCCTGATTGGCGGCATCCTGCACGACTTGCAACGCATCGCCGACGGTGCCACGCTGGCCGCCCTGGGCGAGGGTCTGGCCTGCGACCACTGCGCCGCACGCGGCCTGTGCCGCAAAGATTTTTGGCCCGACGGTGCGGCCCGATTGGACGCCGGTACCGCGCACCGCAGCCACCAAGGAGATGCCCCATGAACAGCGCCGCCTATGAACACAATGGCCAACGCATCAGCCGCGAGGCCTTTTACGCCATTGCCTGCGACCCGCGCCGCAGCGTCGCGGTCGAGGCCTGCGCCGGAGCCGGCAAAACCTGGATGCTGGTCTCCCGCATCCTGCGAGCCTTGCTCGAGGGTTGCCCGGCGCACGAGATTTTGGCCATCACCTTCACCAAAAAAGCCGCCGGAGAAATGCGTGCACGCCTGCATGAATGGCTGGCCGAATTCGCCCAGTTGCCGCTGGACCAACTGGCGGCCGAACTGCGCGCGCGCGGAGTTTTAGATGAAAACATGCTCTATCGCAATACCAGCATGCCCGAGCAGCTACAAAATTTACAAAAACTCCTGCTCGCCAGCGGCCGCCCGGTGCAAATCCGCACCTTCCACAGCTGGTTTGCCGCCCTGCTGCGCACAGCACCACTGGCGGTACTCGAAGGCCTGGGCTTGCCCACGCAGTACGAGCTGCTGGAGGACGACACCCAAGCCGTGGCCCTGGTTTGGCTGCCGTTTTACGCCGCCGTGCTGGCCACACCCCATCTGGCACAAGACTTTCACGCCGTCGTCGCCAGCCATGGCCGGGCCCAAAGCCACAAAGCGCTCACGGCCGCACTGGCACGCCGGGTGGAGTTTGCGCTGGCCGACGCGGCCGGCGTGGTCGACGCCTCGGTGCAGGCCTGGGATCTGCAATTCCCCGCCTTGGCCGGCCACGCCAGCCCGGCGGCCTGGTTGCTGAGCACGCACACCTGCACGCAACTGCTGGCAGCCGCCCGCGCGCTGGGCCAGGCCAGCGCCAAAACCTTTGCCGCCAAAGGCAGCGAGCTAGAGCAAGCCATCACGGCTGCGGGCCGCACCCCTGGCACGGCCCATGCGCTCAAGCCGCCAGACGACGCCCCCCTGGCGCCTCTTTGCCAAGCCATCTGCGACGCCTTGCTGACCCAAAAAGGAGAGCCGCGCAAATTTGGCGAAAAAATCACCGGCATCGACCAAGTCCGGCTGGCACAAGAGCTGGTGCAGCACTACCTTGGCGCCGAAACCCAGCGCCAGGCCTGGGACTACCAGCAGCGGCTGGCGCGGCTCAGCCGGCGCTTGATGGCCGAATTTGCCGCCATCAAGCGCCGCCACGGCTGGATCGACATGAACGACGTCGAGCGTGCCGCGCAAACCATGCTCAGCGACAGCGTGCTCAGCGGCTGGATGCAAGAGCGGCTCGACGCCCGCGTGCGCCAACTGCTGATCGATGAGTTCCAAGACACCAACCCGCTGCAATGGCAGGCCTTGCACGCCTGGCTCAGCGCCTATGCCGGCAGTGGCGGCGGCGCAGCCCGGCCCAGCGTCTTTATCGTGGGCGACCCCAAACAAAGCATTTACCGCTTTCGCCGCGCCGAGCCGCAGGTGTTTCGGGCCGCACAGGCCTTTGTCGTCGACGGCTTGCGAGGCGACCGGCTCAGCTGCGACCACACCCGGCGCAACGCCCCGACCATCATCGAGGCCGTCAACCACAGCATGGAGACGGCCCAAGCGGCAGGCGACTACAGCGACTTTCGCCCGCACAGCACCGAGTCCAGCGCCAGCGGCGCGGTGCTGTGCCTGCCGCCAATCGAGCGCCAGGACTTGGCCGAGCACAACCCGGATACAGATACAGCTACAGATACAGACGCCCAGCTGCACTGGCGCGACAGCCTGGGCCGTGCCCGCAGCGTGGCCGAGGAAACCCTGGCCACGCTCGAATGCCGCCAAGCCGCACACTGGCTGCAAGCGCAACTGCAAACGCCTGGCCTGCAAGCGCAAGACGTGATGGTGTTGTCGCGCCGACGCGCACGCTTGGGCGTGATGCGCGACGCCATGCGTGCACTGGGCATCGCCACCGAACAGCCCGAGAAAAACGACTTGGGCCAAGCGCCCGAAGTGCAAGACCTGGTCGCCCTGCTCGACGTCTTGGTGTCCCCCAGGCACGACCTGTCGATGGCGCGGGCGCTGCGCTCGCCGCTCTGGGGCTTGGGCGACGACGACTTGGTGCAGCTCGCCTTGGCGCAGCGGCGCGCACATTCCGCCATTGCAGCCATTGCAGCCAGCGAGGCCCCAGACGCCAACGCCAACAGCGCGCAGATCGACAGCTCATGGTGGGGCCTCATCCAACAAGACGCGCTGCTGCCCCCGCACATCAAAGCCCTCGCGCCTGATTTTTTACGCTACAAAAACTGGGTCGACCACCTTCCGCCCCACGACGCACTGCACGCCGTCTACCAGCACCGCGACGTGCTGGCACGCTACGCAGCCGCCGCCCCGGCAACGCTGCGGGCCAGCCAGCTCGACAACTTGAACGCCCTGCTGGCGGCGGCGCTGAACCACGCTGGCGGGCGCTATGCCACACCCTACGGCCTGGTGCGCGCACTCAAAGCCGGGACCTTGCAAGGCGCCAGCGCCAGCAGTGCCAGCAGCGCCGACGGCGGCGCCGTACGCCTGCTCACCGTCCACGGCGCCAAGGGCCTGGAGGCAAAACTGGTGCTGCTGCTCGACACCGACGGCGCGCCCCCCAAAACCGAAACCATGGGCGTCTTGGTCGACTGGCCCGGTGCGGCCAGCGCGCCCGAGCGCTTCATCTTCCTGGCCAGCGAAACCCAGCCCCCAGCCTGCGCCCTGCCCGCCCTGCAGATCGAACACGCCGCACGCAGGCGCGAAGAGCTCAACGGCCTGTACGTCGCCATGACGCGTGCGCGCCACCAGCTGGTGCTGTCCTCGGTCACGCCGCACCGGGCCAACGCCAGCAGCTGGTGGCAGCGGCTGCAAAGCCAATGCACACCGATCACGCCCGCACCCGGTGCCGATTCGCTGGCAGCAACGGCAACGGCAAGCATCGCCGAACCCGTACATTTTTTAATGAAAATACTTCCTGTAACGCATATAGAGCAAGCGAAAGAAGCTATCAAAATAGATTTTGCACAAAGCACCACAGCCCAGGCCGAAGCACAGGTAGGCCTGGCCATGCACCGGCTGCTCGAATGGGCTCCGCTCGGCGTTGACGCCCACGCCCACTGCGCCGCCCACAGCGCCGCCGTGGCGCGCGAATTCACCCTCAGCGACAGCCAAACCGTGCAAGCCGCAGCCTTGGCCCAGCGCATCTTGCAAGGCGCTGGCGCGTGGGCTTGGCAGGCCGAACACATCGACTGGCACGGCAACGAAGTCGCACTCGCCTTCGATGGCCAAGGGCTGCGCCTGGACCGGCTGGTGCGCCGCAGCGCCAGCGCAGAGTGGTGGGTGCTCGACTACAAGTCCGCCGCCCAGCCACTGGCCCAGACCAAGCTGCGCCAGCAACTGCAACGCTACCGCCAGGCCGTGCAAGCGCAGTACCCCGGCCAGCCCGTGCGGGCCGCCTTCCTTAGCGGTCAAGGAGGGCTCGAAGCCTTGGACTGAAACACGCCCCGCGCCAGACTGCTGCCTATTTTTTCAGCACCAAGGGAAAACCCTAGGCACGGCCTGCACTTAGCGCACCAGGCCCGGCACCATCCCCAAACTTACCCACAGGCTGACGGGATAACTGACGCGTCCAGCCCGCCTCCAACACCTGCCTTATTTTTAAGCAATCTCAAAAAACCCAATGCTGGCAACAACTTGGCAAACAATCCAGGCCGCTATCCCCATGCTTACCCACAATCAATCGGCACAACTGGTGCAGGCCCCGGCAAGCCCAAGTCGCCCCAAAAAGCCGTTAAAGCCTGCTTTGCCTATTTTTAAAGCACAAGCAAAAACCACCGACAGGGCCTGCACTTAGCGCCCAAGCCCATCACCCGTCCCCACAGTTACCCACAGCAACGCGGGACAACTTGCGCACGGCGCCCACCGCTGCGCGTGCGCGGCCTGAGCCGCACGCGCAGGCCTTTTTCGAAGAGGGCTCAATGCGCGCCTGCCGCCGCGTCCGTACCACCCGCACTGTCCGCACCCAACGTGGACGGCTGGGTCATCCAGATCAACGGGATCAGCAACAAAAACAAGGCCGCCGAAATGTAGAAAACATCGTTGGCCGCCAGCATGAAGGCCTGCTGGTCGACCAGGCGGTTGAGCTGCGCCAGCGCCTGCTGCGGCTCCATGCCACTGGCCGTCAGGCCGGACAAGGCGCTGCTGGCCGCCGGGCTGCCTTGGGTGATGGACTCCACCAGCTGCGCGTGGTGCAAGGCAGCGCGGCTCTCCCACACCGTAGTGGCCACCGAAGTGCCGATGGCACCGGCCGTGATACGCACAAAGTTGGACAGGCCCGAAGCAGCAGGAATACGCTCCGCGGGCAAACCCGACATGGTGATGGTGACCAGCGGGATGAAGAAGAAGGCCATCGCCACACCCTGGATGATGGTGGGCACCATGATGGTGGCCAGGTCGGCCTGGGTGTTGAAACGCGAACGCATCCACAGCACCAGCGCAAACACCAAAAAGGCAAAGGTGGCGAACTTGCGCGGGTCGACCCGGCCGATGTTTTTGCCCACCACCGGAGACAGCACCAGCGCCAGGAGGCCCACCGGTGCCATCACCATCCCAGCCTGCGTTGCGGTGTAGCCCATGTACTGCTGCAACCACAGCGGCAACAGCACCACGTTGCCAAAGAAAACGCCATAGGCAATCGACAAGGCCAGTGCACCCGCCCAGAAGTTGCGGCGCTGGAACAGCGTGAGGTCGACCACCGGGTGTTTTTCGGTCAGCTCCCAGGCCAAGAACGCCAGGAACCCGACCACCGCCACCACGGCCAGCGTGACCACGGTGCCGGAGTGGAACCAGTCGTGCTCCTTGCCCACGTCCAGCATGATTTGCATGGCGCCAACCCAGACCACCAGCAGCGCCAAGCCAACCGCATCAATCGGCAGCTTGCGCACCTGGCTTTCACGCTCGCGGTAGAGCATCCACGCAGCACCCGCAGCGGCCAGACCAATGGGCACGTTGATGTAGAAGATCCAGGGCCAGGAGACGTTGTCGGTGATCCAGCCGCCCAGCAGCGGCCCCATCACGGGTGCGACCAGCGTGGTCATGGCCCACATCGCCATCGCCAGACCGGCCAGCGCCGGCGGGTAACTCGACAGCAGCAAGGTCTGCGACAGCGGGATCATCGGCCCGGCGACAAAGCCTTGCAGCGCACGAAACGCGATGAGTGTGGTCATGTTGGGTGCCAGGCCACACAGCCAAGAGGCCAGCACAAACAGCAGCACGCTCGCAACAAACAGGCGCACCTGCCCGAAGCGTTGCGACAGCCAACCCGTAAGTGGCACGGCGATGGCGTTGGCCACCGCAAAACTGGTGATGACCCAGGTGCCTTGGTTGGGGCTGACGCCCAGGTCACCCGCAATGGCGGGCAGCGAGACGTTG
>JAYVXE010000230.1:0-5874 GCA_043785395.1 Burkholderiaceae bacterium
CTGCCGCGTGCCTCGATGTGCATGGCAAGCAGGCGCTTTTGTACTTCCGGTTTTTGCAGCGCGGCCAAGATTTCGCGGTTAAGGCGCTCCACCACCGGCCCCGGCGTCTTGGCGGGCGCAGCCACAGCGTTCCAAGAGGCTACGTTGAAGCCCTTGAGCCCGCTCTCGGCAACGGTGGGCACGTCGGGCAAAGTCGCAGAACGTTTCTCGCCCATCACGGCCAGTGCGCGCAAGGCCTGGGCGTTGATTTGCGGCACCACCGGGCTGAGAATTTCCACTGCCACGTCGATCTGTCCGCCGCGCAAGGCCGTTGTCACGGCCGGTGTACCGTTGAAGGGAACCACCTGCACATCGACACCTGCGCTGGTCTTGAACAGCTCTGCCGCCAGGTTCTGCGTGCTGCCCACGTTGATGGTGCCCAGATTGAGCTTGCCGGGGTTGGCTCGGGCCTAGGCCAGCAGATCCGCCAGCGTCTTGAAGCGTGAGTTGCCGGACACCAGCACGGCAAGGTCAAAGAAGCCCAGGGTAGAGACCGGAGCGAAGTCCTTTGCCGTGTCGAACGGCAGGGACTTGAACAGCCCGGCGCTGACCGCCGTGCCGTTGGACACCAGCAGCAGTGTGTAGCCGTCGGCAGCGGCCTTGGCCACTGCGTCACCGGCCACCACACCACCAGCGCCGGGTTTGTTGTCGATGACCACACTTTGGCCCAAGGCCTCCCCCATTTTTTGCGCCACCGTCCGGGCCGTCAGGTCGGCCACCCCACCGGCGCCAAACGGCACCACCAGCCGGATCGGCTTGGTCGGGTACGCCTGGGCGGCAGCGGGCAAAGACACAGCACAAGCCACACAGGACAAGACGGCGGAGACGAGAAGATGCGTTCTGGAATTCATCAAAAATCCTTTGAAACCCGTTGCTAAGAGCGGCATTGTGGCCAAAGCCGCTCTTTTGCGACAGACGGCAGGGCATCTATTAGCTATACCAAACCAGAATAACCAAGGCTCAGATAGATACAATAAATCTATGGATCTCAAACAAATTGCGTACTTCGTGCGTGTGGCCGAACTGGGCAGTTTTACCCGCGCCTCCCTCGCCCTGGCCATCGCCCAACCTGCGCTGAGCCGCCAAATCCGTCAGCTGGAAGTCGAGCTGCGGCACAACCTGCTGCTGCGCAATGGCCGTGGCGTCACGCTGACCGACGCTGGCCGCTTGCTGCTCGAGCATGGGCGCGGCATCCTGCACCAGGTCGAGCGGGCCCGCGAAGACCTTGAGCGCAGCCGTGGCAGCCTGGCCGGGCAGGTCAGCATTGGGCTGCCGCCGAGCCTGGCGCGGCTGCTGACGGTGCCCATCTCACGCGCCTTTCGTCAACAATTGCCAGCTGCCCATCTGACGATCAGTGAAGGTCTGTCATTGAACATGCAGGAATGGCTGCAAAACGGCCGGCTTGACATCGCCCTGCTGTACAACCCGCCGCCATCGGCCGAGCTGCAAGTGCGCCATCTACTGGACGAAACACTGTTTGTCGTGGCCCCACGCCAGGTTGGCCGTGCCGACCATGACCTGCACACGCCTGCGCCAATCCCGCTGCAAACGCTGGCCACGCAAGCGCTGGTGATCCCAAGCCGCCCCAACGCGTTGCGCATGTTGTTGGAGCGCAGCATGTCGGCCATCGGTTGCCAGCCCTTGATTGCGATGGAAATTGACGGCATTGCCGCCATCCTTGACCTGGTTTCGGACGGTGTCGGCTACGCCGTCCTGCCGGCCCATGCCGTACAAACCTCGGCCCATCCGCAGCACTACGACCTGCACCCCATCATCAGCCCCAGCGTGGTGGGCCAGATTTGCATGGTCAGCTCAGCCCGCCGCGCCAGCACCCCCACCCAACAGGCGACCGAAGCACTGGTGTGCGCGCTGCTGGCCGAGCTCGCGCCCAAGGCGGGGCACAGCACGGAGCAGGCCAGCCCCGCGCATCAACGCAAAGCCCGGTAAATTTCATCGGCCAGCGCGCGTGAGATGCCATCGACGGTGGCCAAGTCATCGGCGCTGGCCGCCGCCACGCCGCGCACGCCGCCAAAACGCTGTAACAGCCGGGCGCGCTTCTTGGGGCCAATGCCGGCAATGTCTTCCAGCCGGCTGCCGCCGAAGCGTACTTTGGCACGCTGGGCGCGCATGCCGGTGATGGCAAAGCGGTGCGCTTCGTCGCGGATCTGCGCCACCAGCATCAGCGCCGCCGAGTCCGCGCCCAAATACATTTTGGGGCGGCCATCGGCGAACACCAGCTCTTCCAAGCCGACCTTGCGGCCCTCGCCCTTTTCCACGCCAACGATCAGCGACAAATCAAGCCCCAGCGTCTCAAACACCGCACGCGCCACCGCCACCTGGCCCAGGCCACCGTCGACCAACACCACATCGGGCATGCGCGGGCGGCCCTTGGCAACTTCGCCGGGCACCGCCGCCGCGCCGCTTATGCGCACGGCCTCGGCAATCTTGCTGTAGCGGCGCGTCAGCACCTGGCGCATGGCGGCGTAGTCGTCGCCGCCGGTGATGCCTTCGATGTTGTAGCGCCGGTATTCGCTGTTTTGCATTTTGTGCTGCTGGAACACCACACACGAGGCCTGCGTCGCCTCGCCCGCCGTGTGCGAGATGTCAAAACACTCAATGCGCAGCGCATCCAGATCGTCCTGCGCCACCAGCGCCATGTCCAATGCCTCCACCAGCGCCCGGGTGCGGGCCTGTTGTGAGCCCTCTTCGGCCAGCAGCCGGGCCAGTTGCAGCGCCACATTGGTCTGCGCCATCTCCAGCCAGATCCGGCGCTGTTCACGCGGGTTGTGTACCGCCGCCACACGCACCCCGCTTTGCTCGGACAAGGCCTCGATCAGCTGTGGGTTCACCGGTTCGCTGGTGATCAGCGCGGGCGGCACCGGCACGTCGATGTAATGTTGGGCGATAAAAGCCTCCAGCACACACACCTCGGCCCGCTGCGGCGTCCCATCCTCCACGTCGTCCATCCCGGCCAGCACGGTGGCCTCTTCCACATGCACCGGGAAATAAGCCCGGTCGCCCAGATGCCGCCCACCACGCACCATCGCCAGGTTGACGCAGGCACGCCCGCCCTGCACCTTGACCGCCAGGATGTCCACATCCTTGTCCGACAGCGTCTCGACCGCCTGCTGGTGCAACACGCTGGACAGCGATGCCATCTGGTTGCGGATCTCGGCGGCCTGCTCAAACTCCAGTTTTTCCGCATGCGCCAGCATGCGTGCACCCAGCGTGTCGAGCACCTCCTGCGTCTGGCCGTGCAAAAACTGCGCCGCACTGGCCACGTCATGCTGGTAGGCCTCGGGCGACACCAGGTCCACGCACGGGCCTGAGCAGCGCTTGATCTGGTACAGCAAACAGGGGCGACTGCGGTGGTTGAACACCGTGTCTTCACAGGTGCGCAGGCGAAACACCTTTTGCAGCAGCAAAATCGTCTCTTTCACCGCCCAGGCATTGGGGAACGGGCCGAAATACTGGTGCCGCTTCTCCACCGCGCCCCGGTAGTACGCCAGGCGCGGGAACCACTGGACCGGCGTCGCGCCCTCAGCCGTTGGCGGCAGGCTGGCGCTGATTTTCAAATACGGGTAACTCTTGTCATCGCGAAACAAGATGTTGTACTTGGGCTGCTGCGTCTTGATCAGGTTGTTTTCCAGCAGCAGCGCCTCTGCCTCCGAGCGCACCACCGTGGTCTCCAGCCGCACAATCTTGCCGACCATGTGGCCAATCCGGGTGCCGCCATGGCTCTTTTGAAAATAATTGGCAACGCGCCGCTTCAAATTATTGGCCTTGCCCACATAGAGCAACTGGCCGTGGGCGTCGAAATAGCGGTAAACGCCGGGCAAGGCCGGCAGCGCGGCCACTTGGGCCAGGAGTTGTTCGGGGTGCTGCGCAGACATGGCGGCTATTGTGCCCATGCCCATGCCGCTGCCCTGTGCCAGCCGCATTGCAGCGGCGCGCGTCAATTGCCGACAATCACCCCATGCACACAGCCCCGCCCTGCGCCCCCAAAACCTGGGACATCTTCTGCCAAGTCATCGACAACTTTGGCGACATCGGCGTCTGCTGGCGACTGGCCACGGGCCTGGCCGCGCAGGGGCTGCAGGTGCGCCTGTGGATAGACGATGCCTGCGCCTTGCACTGGATGGCGCCGCAAGGCTGCGCAGGTGTGAACGTCCACGCCTGGAGCCAGCCGCTGGCACTGGATGGCCTTGCGCCCGGCGACGTGCTGGTAGAGGCATTTGGCTGCACGATTGCACCAGAATTCATAGCGCATTGCGCAGCGCATACCGCTGCAAATGCCATAAATGGCATAAACATCACACAACCCATCTGGATCAACCTCGAATACCTCTCCGCCGAGCCCTATGTGGAGCGCTGCCATGCCATGCCCTCCCCCGTGCTGAGCGGCCCAGCGGCGGGCTGGACCAAGTGGTTTTTCTACCCCGGCTTCAGCCCCGGCACGGGCGGGCTGCTGCGGGAAGCCGATCTACCCCAGCGGCAGGCCAGCTTCCAGCGCGGCGACTGGCTGCACCGCCAGGGCATTGCGGAAACAGACACCTTGTACCTGTCGCTGTTCTGTTATGAGCCCGTGGCACTGGGCCCGTTGCTGGTGCAGTTGGACACAGGCGCCGCCGCCGTCCAGCTACTCGTCACCCCTGGGCGTGCGACAGCAGCCGTACAAACAGAAATTTTAAGCAAAAAGTGGCTCAATCGCCCACTGGATATGCGTGATAAGCTATCAATTTCATATATTCAGTCCAGCAGCCAGCGCGACTTCGACCACCTTTTGTGGGCCAGCGACCTGAACTTCGTGCGCGGCGAAGACTCGCTGGTGCGCGCGCTCTGGGCCGGTGCGCCGCTGGTCTGGCAGATCTACCCACAGGCTGACAACGCCCACCACGACAAGCTCGAAGCCTTTTTAGACTGGCTACAGGCACCGCCGTCATTGCGCCAATTTCACCGGGTTTGGAACGGCGTCCTGCCCCATCGCCCAAGCAGCCTGCCAGCGCTCGACCTCCCAGCCTGGCGCGCCTGCATCCAAGCCGCCCGCACCCGGCTGCTGCAACAAGACGACCTGGTCACGCAACTGCTGAGCTTCTGCGCAGAAAAAAGTTAAAATGCGAGGCTTTGCGCAATTTGTACCGCATTTTTGCGGCACTGACACCCGGCCCTGCCACCGTGCAGCTGGCGTCAGAATGAGCGCCCCCCGCCGCAGAACATGCGTCAACCTTGAGGCGTTGAGCGGCTTACTCCCCCTAGCAAATCACCATGAAAATCGCTCAAGATATCCGCGCCGGCAACGTCATCATGCACGGCAAAGACCCGATGGTCGTCCTCAAAACCGAATACAGCCGTGGCGGACGCAACTCGGCCACCGTGCGCATGAAGCTCAAAAGCCTGATCGCCAACTTCAACACCGAACAAGTGTTCAAGGCCGACGACAAAATGGACCAAGTCATCTTGGACAAGAAAGACTGCACCTACTCCTACTTCGCCGACCCCATGTACGTCTGCATGGACAGTGAGTTCAACCAGTACGAAGTCGAGTCCGAGAACATGGGCGACGCGCTCAACTACCTCGAAGACGGCATGGAGCTGGAAGTCGTGTTCTACGACGGCAAAGCCATCTCGGTCGAACTGCCCACCAGCGTGGTGCGTGAAATCACCTGGACCGAGCCCGCCGTCAAAGGCGACACCTCGGGCAAAGTGCTCAAGCCCGCCAAAATTGCCACCGGCTTCGAGATCGGCGTGCCAATCTTCGTCGCCCAAGGCGACAAAGTAGAAATCGACACCCGCACGGCGGAATACCGCAAGCGCGTCTAAAGCGCAACGCGCCAA
>JAYVXE010000231.1:0-1702 GCA_043785395.1 Burkholderiaceae bacterium
GCTGGGCCGCTACGGTGGGGCCGATAGCAAAACCCTGACCGGAGAAGGTGTGGCCAGCATCAAGATCATGGGGGCCAAGGGGCAGCCGCCTACATTCGAAAGCACCACCAAAACCGTCTGGCTGGCTGCCCAGACCGAAAACGATCAAAAGCACCTCCTTCCATTTGGATGGGCCGTGGTCGAAATTGACCCACAGGCCGATTGCTTGCCCTTGCTGCGTTGGTGTCAAAGCCAAGCCCAAGACCGCCCCAACATGGCTGTCTTTCGCGACCAATTGCATGCCGAAAAGGCCACCGCCCACCGGCAACAACAACAGCAAGCAGCCGAGGTCATCGCCCGCACCACTGCGCTTGAGACCGAGCGCGTGGCCGCCGAGCAACGCGCCCTGGCCTTGGCCAGCATGAGCGCACAAGGCAAAAAGATTGAAACCCTGCGCCAGCAGTGTGAAGACTGGGTCAAACACATGCCACCCAACGGCAACTTCAAGAAGCAGGCGGCAGACGTTGGCAAATTGGGCTTGTTTCAGGATGCCAACCAACTCACAACCCACGCATTGGAAAGCCCCGACTGGACGGCGCAGGACAGGCAATCCCTGGCAAACATGCTTGAAGAATGCTTGCCCAATGTAGTCGCGCCATGGGAAAAGGACCAGCGCAAGAAGCTCAAACTCTCGACTTTGCGAGGTCTGTGAGCCATGGCGAACCCAATTGGCAAGCCACAAAGCAAGAACGGGAGATCACCTGCTGTGGTCGCACTCGAAAGCAGCCAGCAATCGCCAGCGTGCGAAGTTCGCGCTGAAACGTTTTACACCACCGTTACCGCTGAGCGTGTGATCAACTTGATCCTGCCCTCGGATTTTCCAATCGGACCGGTTGAAGTCATCGTTATTTTCAAGGTCAAGTAACGAAGTACGCGGAACGCCAATGATCCCTCACCCTACCATGCGACACCTACCCACCCAATTTGAAGATCACAGCATCCTCCGCGTGTATGACGACGCGACCGATACATGTGTCCGGCGCAGGCGGTGCCTGCTGAAGCACTGTTGAAAGAACGGCACGCCGACGATCTGAATGCGTTTTTCCAGGTTCTCAAAGTCGTGCCGCCCTCTCGTCGAACGGTCGAATAAATTGAGCGACATATTCGAGAAGAGCACGATTGCCGGGAATAAGGGCATGACCAGCAACAAACTCACCAACATCTTGCTTTGCACACTGGGCGCAAGTTGGGCCGTCATCCCGGAAATATTCGGCTGGTTGGCTCCGCAGACGCTCGACCTGTATGCGCACCATCCGCAACGTGGCGCACTGGACGAATTGCGCGAACTGCATCGCCTGAAAGCGCCAGACGAGATCTGGATATGCACCACCGAAGGCGCCCAGACGCAATCCAGCCTGAGCCACCTCAACGACTGGTGGCAGCGCCTGGGTTCTCCTATGCCCCTGCGCATCTGGACGGCAGCCGGTACCGACCAGCTAGCGACCCAGGCCGAGTGCGATCACATTCGCGAACTCACGTTGCGCGTGGTGCTGCTGGCAACCGAATACGCGGGAGCCGACGGACAGCTACTGCTCTCGTTGGCCGGTGGCCGCAAGACCATGAGCGCCGACCTGCAAAGCGCGGGCACGCTGTTCGGCGCACATGCCTGGCTGCATGTTGTCGGGCCGGACCCGTTGCCATCGGCTCTGCTCGCGCGTACCGT
>JAYVXE010000232.1:0-1701 GCA_043785395.1 Burkholderiaceae bacterium
CTTTGGCGTAGGCCGCACTCATGTCCTGGCAGACGTGTTCTATCTTCTCGGGCGCACCGCCGTGGGCCTGGAGGTCCGCCACAAAGTCCACCACGCTGGTGTGGCTGCGGCCCTCACAGGCAAATAGCAGTCGCTTGCTGGCCAGGTTGTGCACCACGGTGATGTAGTTTTGTCCTTTGCGCAGGCTGGTCTCGTCGATGCCTATCAGGGTGACTTCGGACATGTCGTCTTGGCTGCGGGCCTCTTGGATGTAGTGTGCGATGCGCCGCCACAGTTGTTTGTCGCCGCACCTGAGCATGTGTGCCGCCTGGCTGACCGGCAGGGTTTGGCACAGCGACAGGGCCAGTGCCTCAAACAGCGTGGTGAAGCCGCTGCCTTCGCGGGCCCAGGGCACATCCAGCTGGCTTGTCTTGCCGCAGGCCGTACAGGAAATACGGGGGACTTCAGCGTGCAGCCAGGCCTCGAACTGAAAGAAGTCCAGGTGTCGCCAGGCGCGCTTCAAGCGGTCATGGACTCCTTGCCCGGGTGCATGGCAGCAGGGGCACGCCTGCCGCTTGGCGCTGCAGATCAGTTCAAAGTCGATGCGTCGGCTCTGCGTGTCCAGCTTGACTGCTTTGACTTCCCACGGCGTTTGTAGGCCCAGTGCGCTCGTGAACAAGGTTTCGATTTCTACACCCATGAATTTGGCTCCTGTTGAGCGCTCACTTTACCCGCCAGCGCTCTTTTGCACCACTCTCCGGTTGTCAACTTCCACACGGAATGACGAAGAGCCCGAAGGCCTCCAGGCTTGCGGGTGTGGTGGTGTGGGTATGGCTGCACATGCTCAGCCCCTCCCGCTAGTGACTGTGAACACGTCTGCACCGCCCAAGCGATGCAACGCAGCCAGCGCCTGCACAGCCTTGCGGGCAGCGCCGGGCACGTTGCTGGCAGGCTGGCGCAGGTAGTGCAGGGCCATGGCCAAGGCGTTGTGGGCCTCTGCATGCAGCTGGATGGGGTCAGGGGTGCGGGTGCCCGTGGTGGGCGGTGTGGGCGCAGCGCGGCGGCTGGCCAGGTGGGTTTGTGTGTTTGCACAAACGTTTTGCAAAACGACTTAACGCACATACAATAAAATCAATGCACATAGAGTTCGACCCCGCAAAAGACAGCAGCAACCAGGCCAAACACGGCGTATCGCTGGCACTGGCTGCGCAGTTGGATTGGGGCTCTGCACTGGTGTGGGCAGACAGCCGCACCAGCTACGGGGAGGCCCGGCAAAGTGCCTTGGGACTCATGGGTGAACGGATGTATTTTGTGGCCTTTGTTGATCGTGCCGACGTGCGGCGCGTCATCAGCCTGCGCAAGGCCAATAACCGCGAGAAGCTGCACTATGCAAAAACATTTAACGCTGCCTGACGGGCGCAAAATTCTTTTGAACACACCACAGGAGGATGCCGCGATCACCGCTGCCGCCCTGTCAGACCCCGACGCACAGCCCCTCACGGATGCGCAGCTGAAGGCCATGCGCCCCATAGGCAGGCCCCGCATTGCCAACCCGAAGGCACCACTGACCATGCGCATTGATGCCGACGTGCTGCAGGCCTTGCGCAGCAGCGGGCAAGGCTGGCAAACCCGCGTGAATGCCTTGCTGCGCGATGCGGTGGCACATGGCAAGGTGTAGGCAGCCAGCGCCCCCACAGCAACCGCCTACGGGCGGTTTTTTCA
>JAYVXE010000233.1:0-5806 GCA_043785395.1 Burkholderiaceae bacterium
ATCCCAGCTCAACCCATACCGCCGGTCGTAAAGTCCTTCATGCGCCAAAACCATGAACTGCTCGCCCCATTTTTTGGGCGCTACGGGGATAACCGCCCCGGCTTTGTAAAGCGCATCAAACCCCTGCCGTGGCAACTGCACCAGATACGGCTGTAGCTTGCGCGCAAGCCCTCCGCAGCCCTGTGCGAATTCCAGCGCCCGCAGCGCCTCCCGGGCCTCCTCGTCATACGGCACGATCACCGGCATTTGCAGCGTGTCGATCATGCGGAACTTGGTGGCCAGTGTTTCCATCGGCAGGTTGTCGGGACGGCTTTCCTTGAGCAGGCCCATAAGGTTGGGCACGTCGAGCTGTTGGCTGCCTTTTTGCCAGTACAGCGCGCTGAAGTAGCGTCCGATGGCCTCGGGTGACAAGGGGTCGCCGGTGAAATGGCGCAGCACCTCGCGGGCGACTTGGGCGTATTGCTTGAGTTCAGGCGGCGGCGCCCAGTCTTCGTTCTCGGTGGCAAATACCAGCACCTCACTTGCCGAAATATCCCGCCGACCCTCGCGGTTGCAGCGGCCTGCGGCCTGGGCGATAGAGTCCAGCCCCGCCTCGGCACGCAGCACGGTGGGAAAATCCACATCGACCCCGGCCTCAATAAGCGAGGTTGAAACCAGCCGACACGGGGCTCCTTCCTTGAGCATTTCCCGCACCTCTGCCAGCACCGCACTGCGGTGCTTCGCGCACATCAATGTCGTGAGATGGCGCGCGCCGGGCAGGTCGGCCATGGCCTGGTACACGGCCCGCGCATGGCGCCGGTTGTTGACGATGCACAGCAGCTGCGCGCGCGAGCGCATCTCGGTCGCCAAAGCCTCGTCGCTCAAGCTGCCGACATGGCGCACGCGCACCCGGTCAAGCTTCTGAAAGAGTGGGGCGACCTCGGGTGCCAGCTCGCGCACCCCCGTCAGGCCGCCTTCGAAATCGGGCGCATTGAGCACCGGTTGTGTGGCGGTGCACAGTACAAGGCTGGTGCGGTAGTTGCGCGCCAACTCGTCAATGCTGGCCACGCAGGGGCGCAGCAGCTTCAGCGGCATGGTCTGGGCCTCGTCCAGGATCACCACGCTGCCCGCGATGTTGTGCAGCTTGCGGCATGGGGAGGGCTTGGCCGCAAACAGGCTTTCAAAAAACTGCACGGCTGTCGTCACCACAATCGGAGCATCCCAATTTTCCATGGCCAGTTGCAGCTTCTTCCACGACTGGTATTGCTCCGGGTCGTCGCGAGGAGGCGGCTGCGCCACAAAGGCGCTGTGGTGCTCCAGCACGGCGGCCTCACCCAGCGGCCCGAGTGCGCGCCGAAACACCGCTGCGTTTTGTTCGACGATGCTGGTGAACGGGATCACGAAGATCACGCGGCGCAGGCCATGGTGGATGGCATGGTCGAGCGCGAATGCAAGAGACGCCAGCGTCTTGCCGCCGCCCGTGGGCACGGTGAGCGAGAACAGACCGGGCGCTTGCTCCGCCTGGCTGCGTACATGGCGCAGGATGTCGGCGCGCAGCCGGTTCACATCGTTGTCGGCCTTGAAGCCGCCCAGGCAGTGGTCAAGCTGGTCGCGCAGTGCAGGGAGCGTGGGCGCTGCCGCCCCTGCGCCACGCTGGTCAGGGTGGTTTTTTACGGCGTTGTAGAACTTTTCTGTGTCCAAAAAATCAGCGTCCACCAGGCACGAGAAAAGCATGCGGGTCAGAAAAGCCAGCTGGAATGGCAGGCGGTCCTGGGCTTGCTTGCGGTCCGTGCTGTAAGGCTTGAAACCCTTGGGCGGCGCGAGTTGGGCCGGCAAGGCTATCTCTTGCTCCCACACAGGATGAAGCGGGGGCAGCTCCGCTGTCAGCCGGTCTGCCAGAGGCGTGCGCTCGCCTTCGCCTTGCCCGTTCGCCAGCCCCGCATGGTGGCCGGCGATGCCGTAGGCCAGCAGCTGGCCCATGGGGCCGAAGCGCTGTTGCGCTATCCGTGCGCCCCAGGTGGAGTGGTCTACCCGCGCTGGGTTGCCGCGCAGTCGCTCTTGGAATGCTTGCGTGTATTTGCCCAGGTCGTGCAGGCGTCCGCTGACCACGGCCAAGGCTTCGGCGCCAAATGCACGGGAGAATTCACCCGCCCCGAGCCCCACGTTCAAAGAGTGTTCGGACAGGGATTGCCAGTTGCTTTGATGGGGGTTGTCGGTGGAGTGGGCAAAGAATACGGCCTTTGAATCTGCAGGAACGGTGGCGTTCGCAACAGTCGCGGGCGGGATGGAATCATGGGGATTCTGGGGCATGGTTCATCATTTCTGTTCAATGCTGGCTGCAAAATCCCACTGTGCGCATTTATGCCATGGGTGCTTTGTCGATTATCGAAAGTTTTTCATTGATCAGAAAAATTTTGCCATTGACGTGGGGGATGCCAAAGCCCATCAGTCGCTGGGTGTGTTTGGCCAGGTAGGCTTGGGCGCTTGGGATGTCTGAGAACATGTAGATGCCGCCAGCTTCTTGGGCTTCTTTGTTTTCGGTCCAGAATTTCCAGATAAATCCTGGCTCTTGGGCGATGGATTCGGCAAGCTGTTGCATTGCCTGTGCCATTTCTTCTCCCCAGGGGCCGTGGTAGGGGAAGTCAACTTGAAGAATATAGGACATTTTTTTCCTTTGGGTGGATGGGTTTAATGGTTTTGCGCGTGCGCTATTTTTGCCACCAGCGCTTCCAGGGTGACGAAGCCGGAGGCCAGGACGTTGGTGTGATTGCCTTTTTGCAGCAAGATGCTGGGAAAGCCCCGGACGCCCCAGGAGCGGCATTGGTTAAAATCGGCCAATGTTTTTTGGCTGATTTCTTTTGTTTGAAAGAGGCTTGCAAAATCAGCGTAAGGTATTTGCTGTTCTTGGCAAATATCCTGGTAAAACTCTGGATTTTTAGGGTCTTGGCCAAGGACGTAAAATTTTCTTTGGATCGCCGAAAAGAAAGATAAATTATTTTCTTTGGGAAGGCCGTTCTTTTCGATGATTTCTCTGGCAGTAATGACGGCCCGGCAGGCTGGCTCGGTGTCGTAATTGAATAAGTCTTGCTCCAGCAGGGTGAAACCAAAGGCTTGTCCGGTTACTTGGCCGATGTGCGTCCATTCGTTTCTGAGGAAATTTTTAAAATGATCGTCCCAGCGATCACCGCCGCCAGGACGCAGGCCGCCCACCGAGATCGAAAATCCAAGCTGGTTATTGGCGCAGTATTTTTCCAGCTCTTTCAGCATGGGTGAGATGCCCCAGCACCAGGAGCACATGGGGTCGCCGATATAGCGGACGCTCCATTCTGGTGTTGTCGGTTCAATCTTTGAAGTTTGCGGGCCAGTTGCTTCTGGCATTTTGCACATCCCGGTGACGGGGTCGCAGCTCTCGATCATGGTCAGCTCCAAATTAAAAATAAGCCAGTATGAAGGTCGACTTGAAGTTGTGGGGCGTGGCCGCATTAACGGTATTTTTGATGCGCCAAACCAGCAGCACTGCGGCGCTGGGCGCGACAGTGTCGGCCTTCGTGCCAGATATTCTAATCAATTATTCCATGGGGTCGTTATCTTTCAGATTTCCGACAGGAATAATCAAAGCGGTATTTTTATTTGACAAGTCTGGCGAATTCTGAACAAGAAATCCCAAGGCGGCTGAATGTTTTGCGATTTGCGCAGTGCGCTGCCGGGCTTTGTGGCATGGGCCGTTTGAGCCGTTTGGCCCCAGCGTCAGACGGGGTTATGCCACCGCGGCCGTTTGTCTGCGGACGCTAGGCAGGATGCGCTTCAAGGCTTGCGCACAAGCCTTGTGCTTGCGCGGCACAAGCAGCTTGGGCCTCAGTCTGGTCGGCGGCTAGGACAGCGCGCCTTCAAACACCATCACTTCGACCAGCTCGCCCATGGCGACGTCGCCCTGCGCGTGGGGCAGGACCAGCAAGCCATTGGCCTGCACCATGGAGCTGAGTACGCCCGAGCCTTGGTTGCCGATCGGTGTGACTTGCAGTTGGCCGTCGGCTGCGTTGCTGACCAGGGCGCGCTGGTATTCGGTGCGGCCTGGTTTTTTGCGAATGGCCTGGGTGCTGCGGGCTTGCAGCAGCGGTGCGGGCTGGCAGGCACGGGCGTGGCAGCCCATCATTTGCAGCAGCGCTGGGCGCACGAAGGCGAGGAAGCTGACCATCACGGCGACCGGGTTGCCGGGCAGGCCGAAGGCGATGGCGCTGTGGGCTTGGGCTGTGGCGGGATCGGTGCTGATGCGCCCGACGGCCATGGGCCGGCCAGGGCGCATCGCAATCCGCCAGAACACGACGTCGCCGAGTTGCTTCATGGTGTTGCGGGTGTGGTCGGCTTCGCCGACGCTTACGCCGCCGCTGCTGAGGATGGCGTCGGCAAGCTGTGCGGCTTGGCCGAAGGTGGCGGCGAGTGCGTCGGGGTTGTCGGCGGCGACGCCGAGGTCGATCAGCTCGACGCCCAGGCGGCTGAGCAGGCCAAACAAGGTGTAGCGGTTGCTGTCGTAGACCGCGCCTTCGCGCGGCGCCTCTCCTTGGCTGAGGATTTCGTCGCCGGTGGAGAAGTAGGCCACCCGCAGCCGGCGCCGCACGGGCACGCTGGCCAGGCCCAGGCTTGCGAGCAGGCCGAGTGCGGCCGGGCCGATGCGCTCGCCTTGGGGCAGCGCGACTTCGCCGCAGCGCAGGTCTTCGCCGGCCAGGCGGCGGTTGTCGCCGGGGCGCAGCAGGCCAGCAGGGATGCGGATGCTGCCGTCGGCTTGCACTTGCACGAATTCTTGCGGCACCACGGTGTCAAGCCCGCTGGGCATGACGGCGCCGGTCATGATTTTGAGGCATTGGCCGGGGCCAACGCTGCCGCGCCAGGCTGCGCCGGCGTAGGCGACGCCGTGGACGTGCAGGTTGAGTGCGGCGCCGCTGCCCAGTGCGGTGCCGTCAAAGGCGTAGCCGTCCATGGCCGAGTTGTCGTGCGGGGGCACGTTCAGCTGCGCGATGGTGTCGTGTGCCAGCACCCGGCCCAAGGCGTCTTGCAGGCCGACGTGTTCGACTTCGGTGACGGGGCTGACCAGGGCTTGCAAGAAGGCGCTGACGCTGGCGGCGGGCAGCGCCTGGGGGTCGTAGCCTTGCAGGCTGGCGGCGATGGCATCTAGGGTTTGCATGGTGGGCTGGGTTGTGGTTTTTTAGGCCAGCGGTGGTGTGGGGCTGGCCTGCTCAAGTGTGCGCAGCTCGGCCAAGGTGTTGGCGTTGAAGAAGGCGCGTGGGTCGTCAACGGGGGTGTCAAACGCAACCTGGACGACGCGCTGTTGGGCGGTCCAGGCATCGATCTTGCGTCCGCCTTGGTGCAGGTAGGCGACCAGGCTCTCTAGCAAGCTCACCCGCAGCAGGCAGAACACGGGCTGGCTGCGCAGCACGGGTTGGCCGTGGCCGTCTTCTTCTGGCGCGCTGGCCATGGCGATGTCGGCGTTGGCGTGTTGCAGGGCTGCGGCTTGGCGTGCCACCAGGTCGTGCGGGAACAGCGGTGTGTCGCAGGGCACGGTGACCAGGTAGGGCGTGCTGCATTGTTCGAGTCCGGCCAAAAAACCCGACAGCGGGCCGCCGAAGTCGCTTTGTGCATCGGGCCAGACCGGTACGCCAAAGGCTTCGTAAGCGCCCAGGTTGCGGTTGGCGCTGATCAGGCAGTGGCCGGTTTGCTGTTGCAGTCGCAACAGGCTGTGCAGGGCCAGCGGCAGGCCGTTGAAGTTTTGCAGGCCTTTGTCGGCGCCGCCCATGCGGCGGCTGCGTCCGCCGGCGAGGACCAGGCCGGTGAT
>JAYVXE010000234.1:0-1691 GCA_043785395.1 Burkholderiaceae bacterium
GTGGGCGATGGTGAACCATGGCGCTTGTTCTTTGAACACCCGTTGAGCCTGTTGGTACAGCGCGCTGCGCTGCGCCTGGTTGACGGTGGTCTTGGCCCTCAGTACCAGGTCTTCAAACGGCTGGTGGCAGAACTTGGCAATGTTGCTGCCACTGGTGCTTTGGGCCGAGGCGCAGCCGAGCAAGGTGTAGAGGAAGTTGTCGGGGTCGCCGTTGTCGCCGGTCCAGCCAAGCATGCCCATTTGGTGTTCACCGGCTTGCATGCGCTTGCGGTATTCACCCCACTCAAAGCTCTTGATTTCGGCCTTGACGCCAATGTTGGCCAAGTCGGCTTGCATCAGCTCGGCAATCCGTTTGGCGTTGGGGTTGTAGGGGCGCTGTACCGGCATGGCCCAGAGATCGGTGCTAAAGCCGTTCGGGTAGCCCGCTTGCGCCAGCAGTTTTTTGGCAGCGGCGGGGTCAAAGGGATCATCTTTGACAGCGTCGTTGTACGACCACATGGTGGGCGGAATCGGGTTCTTTGCGGCAACGCCGGTGCTCAGGTAGACCGCGTCGATGATGGCTTTTTTGTCGATCGCCATATTCAGCGCCTTGCGCACGCGGACATCGTCGAATGGTTTTTTCTGGGTGTTGTAGGCCAGGTAGCCGATGTTCAGGCCCGGTTGTTCGAGCACGGTGATGTTCGGGTCTTTGCGGATGGCGGGCAGGTCGGCTTGATTGGGGTAGGGCATGACATGGCATTCGCCCTTTTGCAGCTTGGCCCAGCGCACGGCGGCGTCGGGCGTGATGGCGTAGATCAGGTCGTCGATTTTGGCCTTGCCGGCCCAGTAATTGGGGAAGGCCTTGAAGCGCAGGACGGCGTCTTTTTGGTACTGCACCAGGTAAAACGGGCCGGTACCTATCGGTTCTTGGTCGATTTTTTCGGGCTTGCCCTGCTTGAGCATGGCGTCGGCGTACTCCTTGGACTGGATGGCCGCATACGGCATGGCAAGGTTGGCCAGGAACGGGGCCTCGGGCTTGTTGAGCGTGATTTTGACGGTGTAGTCGTCGACTTTGGTGACGGCTTGGAGCAGCGTTGGCATGCCCATGTCGCTGAAGTACGAGTGGTTGGAGCTGGTGACTTTGAAGTAGGGGTGGGCCTCTTTCCATTGGCGCTCAATGCTGAACAGTACATCGTCGGCATTGAAGTCGCGCGCCGGCTTGAAGCTGCGGTGCTGGTGCCATTTCACGCCCCGGCGCAGGTGAAAGGTGTACTCCTTGCCATCGGCGGAGACGTCCCAGCGCTCGGCCAGCCCAGGCACGACTTGGGTGCCACCGCGCTCAAAGCCGATCAAGCGGTCGTAGATGGGCTCGTTGGCATCATTCGAGGTACCGGTGGTGTTGACGCCGGGGTAGAAGTTCTCGGGGCTGCCTTCGGCGCAAAACACCAGGGTCTTGGCCGCGGCCACACCGCCCATCAATAAGCTCGGTACCAGCAAGGCACTGAGCAGGGCGCGTTGCAGTGGGCGATGGCGACTCTGTGGGGCGCGCCCACGAGGGGCTGGGTGGGAGTAGGTCATAGGGACGGCTTCCTTGGGTTAGGCGCTGCACGGCGCAGCGCAGGGGCGGGCCATGCTGCTCAGGAGGCGGCATGGCGGTGGTGCATGGACAAGGCCGGCGGATCCCGCCGCCTGCGTCACAGATTCCAGCGTTC
>JAYVXE010000235.1:0-17410 GCA_043785395.1 Burkholderiaceae bacterium
GGCTTGGCCAAGATTGGCCGCAATGTTGCGGATTTTCTCGCTGTATGGGCGGGCCGCGCGCATGCGCTCTTGCGCACGCCGCATCTTGGAGACGGAGACCATTTCCATGGCCTTGGTGATCTTCTTCGTGTTCTCGAAGCT
Source organism: Burkholderiaceae bacterium (assembly GCA_043785395.1). Classification (GTDB taxonomy): domain Bacteria; phylum Pseudomonadota; class Gammaproteobacteria; order Burkholderiales; family Burkholderiaceae_C; genus JAGOEY01. Next base: position 142 of record JAYVXE010000235.1, read on the forward strand.
CTTGATCTGGCCGCGTATTTCCTTGCCTGTTGCCATATTTGTTGACTCCTTGTCGTCAGGTCCGCTCGGTGCTTCGTTGCACGCGCTTTAAGCGAATGACTTCTTGAACGCAGTGATGGCTGCGGTCAACTCGACTTCAGCGTCTTGGCAGGCTTTTTTCAGGGCGTGCTTGGCGTCGCTGTCGTCGGCCTTGGCGGGTTTGACGTCCCACTTCGCGCCATTTTTCTCCATCGAGGCCAACAAGCCTGCATGGCTGGTTTTGAGGAACTGGTGCAAACCATGCTCAAACGCCAGCACTTGCTTGACCTCCAGGTCGTCCATGTAGCCCTTGTTGACAGCGAACAGGGTGGACGCCATCAGCGAGATCGGCAGCGGGCTGTACTGGGCCTGCTTGAGCAGCTCGGTGACGCGGGCACCGCGGTCGAGTTGTTTGCGCGTGGCTTCGTCCAAGTCGGAGGCAAACTGCGCAAACGCAGCCAGCTCGCGGTACTGTGCCAAGTCGGTCCGGATGCCGCCCGACAGACCCTTGATCAGGTTGGTTTGGGCGGCCCCACCAACGCGCGAAACCGAGATACCGGCGTTGATCGCCGGCCGGATACCGGCGTTGAACAGGTTGGTCTCCAAAAAGATCTGGCCATCGGTGATCGAGATCACGTTGGTCGGCACGAAGGCCGAGACGTCGCCAGCCTGGGTTTCGATGATCGGCAATGCGGTCAGTGAACCCGTGCGGCCCTTGACAGCACCTTTGGTGAAGTCTTCAACGTACTTTTCGTTCACCCGTGCGGCGCGCTCAAGCAGGCGGCTGTGCAGGTAGAAAACGTCGCCGGGATAGGCTTCGCGGCCTGGTGGACGGCGCAGCAGCAATGACACTTGGCGGTAGGCAACGGCTTGTTTGGACAGGTCGTCATACACGATCAGCGCGTCTTCGCCACGGTCGCGGAAGTACTCGCCCATGGTGCAACCGGAGTAGGCCGACACATACTGCATCGCCGCCGACTCGGAGGCGGAGGCCGCCACAACAATGGTGTAGTCCATCGCACCGGCTTGCTCCAGCGCGCGCACAACGTTCTTGATCGACGAGGCTTTTTGCCCAATCGCCACGTAGATGCAGCTAACGCCCTGGCCTTTTTGGTTGATGATGGCGTCGATCGCCACCGCCGTCTTACCGGTTTGGCGGTCCCCAATGATCAGCTCGCGCTGGCCACGGCCCACCGGCACCATCGAGTCAATCGACTTCAAGCCGGTTTGCAGCGGCTGGTCGACCGATTTACGTGCAATCACGCCCGGTGCGACCTTCTCAATCACGTCGCTGAGCTTGGCGTTGATGGGGCCTTTACCGTCAATCGGCTGGCCCAGCGCGTTGACCACGCGGCCAATCAGCTCGGGGCCGACCGGTACTTCCAAAATACGGCCAGTGCATTTGACCGTGTCGCCTTCGGAGATGTGCTCGTACTCGCCCAAGATCACGGCGCCGACCGAGTCGCGCTCCAGGTTCAGCGCCAAGCCATACGACGGCAAGCCGTCGGCGCTGGCAGGGAACTCAAGCATTTCGCCGGCCATCACATCGGACAGGCCATGGACGCGCACGATACCGTCGGTCACCGACACCACCGTGCCTTGGTTGCGGATATCGGTGCTGCCCGCCAGGCCTTCAATACGGCTCTTGATCAGTTCAGAAATTTCTGCGGGATTGAGTTGCATGGCTCTTTCCTTCTTTCTATGGTTCGCCGAGGCTCTGTGCGCGCTTAGGCGCTCAGAGCCGCTTGCATTTGTTCTAGACGGGCTTTGACCGAGGTGTCGAGCACCTCGTCACCCACGACCACGCGCACACCGCCAATCAAGGACGGATCGGGCTGTACGCTCAGGTTGAGCTTGCGCCCAAAGCGCTTCTCCAACACCTCGCCCAACGCGCCCAAGGCGGCGTCTGCTATCGGGAAAGCGCTGTACACCACGGCATCCGAGCTGCCATTTCGGGCATTTTTCAGCGCCCGGAATTGCTTCGCAATCTGCGGCAAAACCGCCAGCCGATGGTTGTCGATCACGCTGCGCAAGAAGTTCTTGCCCACCTCGGGCAAGCTTTGCTGATGCGGCAAACCGACGATCAGCTCAAACACCTGTTGCGGTGCCCGCTTGGGATCGGCTGCAAACTGCTGCAAGTGCGGGAGTTGCGCAAGCTCGGCCAAGGCGTCGAGCCAGGCCGAAGTCTGCGCCAAGTCGAGGCCGCTGCCCTGCGTTGCAACCTTGAACAAGGCGTCAGCGTACGGGCGGGCAATGGTGGCAAGTTCAGCCATAGTGGTGCTCCAGCGTACGGGTTACAGCTCGGCCCGAAGGCGGTTGAGCAGCTCTGCGTGGACGCCGGCATCGACTTCCTTGCGCAAAATTTGCTCAGCACCCTTGACCGCCAGTGCCGACACCTGCTCACGCAGTGCCTCACGGGCTTTGACCGATTGCTGCTCGGCGTCGGCACGGGCGGCAGCAACAATTTTGTTGCCCTCTTCCGTGGCGCGCGCCTTGGCTTCTTCGATGATGGCTTGGGCCCGACGCTCGGCATCGGCCAAGCGGCCAGCGGTAAGGTTGCGGGACTCGGACAATTCCGCCTCGACGCGCTGGTTGGCAGCGGCAAGCTCGGTTTTGGCACGGTCGGCAGCAGCCAGGCCATCGGCGATTTTCTGGGCTCGGTCATCCAGCGCTTTGGCAATCGGTGGCCACACGAATTTCATCGTGAACAGCACCAACAGCAAAAAGACGATGGCCTGAACGAACAGGGTCGCGTTGATACTCACGGCAACACCTTTCTATGGGGGCGTTGAAAGATGCGCTTAGGCCAGAACGAAGGGATTGGCGAAAGCGAACAACAGGGCGATAGCAACACCGATCAGGAATGCCGCGTCAATCAAGCCAGCCAAGATGAACATCTTGGTTTGCAACTCATTGATCAGCTCGGGTTGACGGGCCGAGGCTTCGAGGAACTTCCCCCCCATGAGGGCAATGCCGATCGATGCACCAATAGCACCGAGACCGACAATCAAACCACAAGCCAGAGCGACGAGACCGAGAACGTTTTCCATGATGACTCCTTTGAGGACAGATTAAAAAAAGAAAAAACCGAAACTAGTGGGATTCATGCGCCTGACCGAGATAAATCAAGGTCAGCATCATGAAAATGAAGGCTTGCAAGGTGATGATCAAAATATGAAATATCGCCCAGATCGTGCCCGCGATGATGTGGCCGACCGGCAGCAACACCCCCGTCAAAGACAGCGCAGCGGCGCCGCCCATCAAGGCAATCAGCATAAAGACCAACTCACCCGCATACATATTGCCAAACAGCCGCATACCGTGCGAAACCGTCTTGGCCAGGTACTCGATGATTTGCATCAGCAGGTTCACCACACCCAAAATCACAGCGAAGATCGGGTTCTTGCTGGTACCAAAGGGTGCCGACACCAGCTCATGGGCCCAACCGCCAACGCCCTTGATCTTGACGCTGTAGATCAGGCACAACAGCAAAATCGAACTCGACAAGCCCAGCGTGGTCGACAAGTCTGCCGTCGGCACGATGCGCATATAGGCATGCGCCGGGTCACTGCCGACCGCGCCGTGGCCCAGAGCCCAGAGCTGCGGCAACAAATCAACAGGCAACAAGTCCATCGCATTGAGCAGAAAAATCCACACAAACACGGTCAAAGCCAAGGGCGCAATGAAGCGTCGGCTGTGCGCATTGTGGATATTCGCCTTGGCCTGGTTGTCAACCAGCTCAACCAGCATTTCAACCGCCGCCTGAAAGCGACCCGGCACACCGGCATGTGCTTTGCGTGCGGCCAGCCACAGCACAAAACAGCCCAGCGCACCGACCAAGGCGGCGTACAAAATGGAGTCAAGATTGATGATGGAGAAATCAATGATCTTGAGCTGCTTGGCAGGCTCAAAATCTCTCCAGGTGACCTGCCAATGGGCCAAATGGTGAACGATATATTCACTGGCGGTGGGTGCGTGTCCTTCTGCGGCCATCTCAGGTATTTCCTTCAATTCTTCACGAAGTAGTTGTATCCGGTTTCGATCTTCTGGACTGCAGCCACAGCGCCGCCCAGTACGTTTTCATGGTGAGCACCATGCCGGCCACCAAGGCCAGCCAGCTCAAACCGCTCACTACCCTGTTGGCTGCCACCAGCATGGCAATTGTCAGGATAATTTTGACCATCTCCCACCCCAAAAAACCCAGCATGGCAATGCCCGCAGCAGCGGCACTTCTTTGCCTCAGCACACCGCGCGCAAACAAGGCCGCAGGAACCAGCACGACCAAGGCACCGTAAGCGGCCGACCAAGCAACGCTGGCGCGTCCGCTCAAAAGTCCGGCCAAAAGGGCCACCACCACACCCACCAGCAGCTGCACCGCAAGGATGCGCCAAACGGAGACGGGGGGATTTTTTTGCCGCCACTGCCGCGCTTGCGCAGCGTCCATAGGCTTGAAATCACTGTCTTGATCACCAGCTTCACTGTCTTGGGCCATGGTTTTCATTGTGTCAATGCCCGTCTACTGGCAGCCCTTGGCTGCATAGAATCTGACAAAGCCGCTGATTATAAGTAAAAACCCGTGAACTCTTTGACAAAGCGCAGTGTTTGCGTGAAATTTTTCCTTGCCCCCAGCATGGCAAGGGCTTAAACCAGCGTCTTTGGGTCTTCAAAACATCCGCAAACCCCATGGGTGGCGCCACATACGCCTGTTTGCGCGTGTCCTACTTTTTTTAACATTTAACCATGCGCACAGCACCTCCCCAGCCCCCCCACAACGCCCCGGCGGCGGCCAGCCGCCCGGAGTCGCTGATCGACTACCCCTCGCTGTTCCCCATCAAAGTGATGGGCGTGCAGACCGAGGGCTTGGTGCCGTCCATCGTCCAAATCGCACAACAGTTCGACCCCGTTTTTGATGCCTCCACCATCGAGCTGCGCCCGAGCAAGGCCGGCAACTACCTGGGCGTGACCATCACGGTCATGGCCACCAGCCGCAGCCAACTCGACGATTTGTACCGCGCCTTGTCCAGCCATGCGCTGGTCAAGGTGGTGTTGTAGGGGGCCAGACGATGGGCTTGGAGCCGTTCTTAGAGATTCGCAAACTCGGCTGCATTGACTATGTCACCAGCTACGAAGATATGCAAGATTTCACATCGCAGCGCTTACCAGATCAGCGTGACCAGCTATGGATTTGTGAGCACTACCCGGTCTATACCCAAGGCCTTGCTGGCCGCCCCGAACACCTGCTTGCGCCCGGCCACATCCCGGTGGTGGCCAGCAACCGGGGCGGCCAAGCAACCTACCACGGCCCGGGCCAGGTGGTCGCCTACCCGCTGGTGGATTTGCGCCGGGCCGGCTACTACGTCAAAGAATACGTTTACCGGATTGAGGAGGCCTTGCTGCGCACGCTCGCGCATTTTGGCGTCACCGGGCACCGGGTGGCCGGTGCACCGGGGGTTTATGTGCGGCTCGATGACCCGTTCTCGCATGCCATCTGGCGCGCACCGCAGTCGCCAGAGGCCTTGTTCCAAGGCCTGGGCAAGATCGCCGCGCTCGGCATCAAACTCAGCCGCCACTGCACCTACCACGGCCTGGCGCTGAACGTGGCGATGGATTTAGCGCCCTACCTCGGCATCAATCCCTGCGGCCATGCTGGCCTGCGCGCAATCGATCTTTCTACAATCGGGGTCCACACCACTTGGGACGAAGCTGCGGACGTGCTAGCTAGCAAGCTCAGCGTCTTCCTCACACCGTAATCTAATGAGCACTGTTGATGTCGTGCGCCATGCGCAATCTGTCGAAAACTACAACCCGCTGGCCAAGCAAAAAGCCGCCGCCAAGCTGTCGCGCATCCCCGTCAAGGTGGTGGCCGGCGAAGTTTTGAAAAAACCCGAATGGATCCGCGTCAAAGCCGGCAGCCCCAGCACGCGCTTTTATGAGATCAAGGACATCTTGCGCAGCAACCAGCTGCACACGGTCTGCGAGGAGGCCTCGTGCCCAAACATCGGTGAATGCTTTGGCAAAGGCACGGCCACCTTCATGATCATGGGCGACAAATGCACCCGGCGCTGCCCGTTTTGCGATGTTGGCCATGGCCGGCCCGACCCACTCGATGCCGAGGAGCCGTTGAAGCTGGCGCGCACGGTTGCCCAACTGCAACTGAAATACGTGGTGATCACCAGCGTCGACCGGGACGACTTGCGCGACGGCGGCAGCGGCCATTTTGTGGACTGCATTCGCCACATCCGTGCGCTCTCGCCGCAGACCCAGATCGAAATTCTGGTGCCCGACTTTCGTGGCCGCGATGACCGCGCGCTGGAGATTTTGAAGGCCGCCCCGCCCGATGTGATGAACCACAACCTAGAGACGGCCCCGCGCCTGTACAAAGAAGCCCGGCCCGGCTCGGACTACCAGTTCAGCCTGAATTTGTTGAAGAAATTCAAGGCCCTGCACCCCAATGTTCCCACCAAGAGCGGCCTGATGGTCGGCCTGGGCGAGACCGACGAAGAAATCCTGCACGTCATGCGCGACATGCGTGAGCACGGCATCACGATGCTGACGCTTGGCCAATACCTGGCGCCCAGCACCAGCCACCTGCCGGTGCGCCGTTACGTCCACCCCGACACCTTCAAGATGTTCGAGGAAGAGGCCTACCAAATGGGCTTCCACCACGCCGCCGTTGGCCCCATGGTGCGCAGCAGCTACCACGCCGATGCACAAGCGCATGCCGCCGGTGTTTGAGAGTACCCCAGCCTTGAAGCCGACCGTCTTTGTCCTACAACCCGACGCAGTGCGGGCCTATGTCTCCGAAATCACCTTCACCCGAGGCCGTGATGTCTACCGCAACCAGCAGGTATTGGAGCTCGACGTCTGCCGTGGCAGCGCCTCCGACTGGGTGCTGCACGGCAAGGTCCAGGGCAGTCTGCGCACGCCCTATGAGGTGACGGTGCAACTGGAGCTCAGCGCCAGCGGCAAGCTCAGCTTCTTCGAGTCCGAGTGCAGCTGCCCCGTCGGCGAAGACTGCAAACACGGGGTCGCCCTGGCGCTCAAGGCCGCCTACAAATCAGCGCCGCCGCGCGTACCGCCCCCGCCGCCTGCGTCCACCCCGACATCAGGCACCAGCCTCAAGGTACTGGAGGCCAAAAAAGCCGAGGTCGAGCGCATCATTGCCCAGCTCTACCAGCAACAACAGCCCAAAAACCAGCAGCAACAAGAGCTGGCCAAGCTGGGCCAATGGCTCGATCTTTTTGACGACACCGCCACCGGGGCCGACGGCATGGCAAGCCCCGACAGCTTCAGCACGCAAGAACACCTGGTCTACCTGCTGATCCCCGTGACCAAAGAGCAGCGCCAAGTCCTGCACCTGGGCTACGGGCTGTCAAGCCGGCTGCGCAGCGGCAAATGGGCCAAGGTCAAAGTGCCGCGCTACTTGCACCCCCACACCACACCGGCGCGCGACCTCGAAGTCATCCGCTTGATTGGCACGCTGTCACCCCAAACCAACCGCTGGGGCGCACTCGAACACGGCCCCATCAGCGGCGAAAGCGGGCGTCTGGCCTTGCAACTGGCCGCCGCCACCGGCCAGCTTTATGCCGCCAATGCCAACCATGTGCCAGGCCACGCAGTGCAGCTGGGCCAGACCCGGCCCCTGCGCTGGCAATGGAGCGAGCTCCCGCTGCGCGCCCAAGCACTTGACGAGCCGCGCTGGAAACTGGACTTCCTCGCGCCTGCGCCCGACCATCCGGAGCGCTGGTTTGCCAACACACCGCCGCTCTACCTGGACGCCAACAGCGGCGAATGCGGGCCGCTGGAGACGCCGGGCATCTCCAGCCAACACCTCGGGCTGCTGCTGCAAGCACCGCCGATTCCGCAGTCCGCCTTCACCAGCCGCGCCACCAGCTTGCTCTCCAGGCTGGCCGGGCTGCCACTGCCACCCGTGGTGCAGCCGCCGGAGGTGCGCCAAGGCATTGCACCCAAGGTGCGGCTGCAGATCGCCCCGGTCGCCGCACACGAGCGCGAGCGGCTCGGGCTGCTCAGTGCACGCCTGTCGTTTGACTACGACGGATTGGCATTTTTCAGCCGCGACCACCGCAACCCCAGCCTGGTTGCACGGCCGCCCGAACCCCGTGTAGAGCCCAGCGCCGAGCCCAGCGCCGCCAACGCGGCACCAGCCGCACCAGCCACACCAGCGCCAAGCTCCCACCTGCTGCTGCACCGCGACCTGGACGCCGAACAGGCCGCACTCCAGCACCTGCACGCACTCGGCCTGGTCGGTGACGCCAACGGGCGCTTTCACCTGCCCAGCAGCGCCAAGGCGCTGCAATGGGTGGAGTGGGCCGACGCCGATTTCGCCGCACTCGGCCAAGAAGACTGGACCATCGACACCGACCCGCAGCTGCACGACTGGATCCGCCGCGCCGACACGCTCGATGTCCAGCTGCGCCCCGGCGGCCAGGGCAGCAACCCCGGCCTGGGCGACGGCGATGACAGCGTCAGCCCCTGGTTTGACCTTTCGTTGGGGATAGAGATCAACGGCGAGCGCCATAACATCTTGCCCCTGCTGCCAAGCCTGTTGCTGCAACTGGGCAGTGCCCGCGATCACCACGCAGACAGCTTGGACGCCGACGCCGACGCTGAAAGCAGCACTGAAGACGCCGCCTTGGGCAAGGTCCGCGCCTTGCCAACCTACATCTACCTGCCGCAAGCCGATGGGCGCTACCTGCGCTTGCCCACGGCGCCGCTGCGGCCCTGGCTGCAAGCCCTGCTCGACTTGGTGGACGAGCGCGGCGAGCACGGCTTGCTCGACCGCGACAGCCTGCGCCTATCGCGCCTGGAGGCACTGCGGGTTGGCAGCGCGCTCGGCGCCGGTGCGCACTGGAGCGGCTCAGAGCGCCTGCGCGACATGTTGCAGCAACTCGGCGGACGCAGCGCCCTGCCCGAAATTGCGCTGCCCAGCGGCCTGCTGGCCACCCTGCGGCCCTACCAGCAACACGGCCTGAACTGGTTGCAATTCTTGCGCAGCCACGGCTTGGCCGGAATCTTGGCCGACGACATGGGCCTGGGCAAAACGCTGCAAACACTGGCCCACATCCTGGTCGAAAAACAGGCTGGCCGACTCGACCTGCCGGTGCTGATCATTGCGCCCGTGAGCCTGATGGGCAATTGGCGCAACGAGACCGCACGCTTCACGCCCGAGCTCTCCGTGCTGGTGCTGCACGGCGCGCAGCGGCACGACTTTGCCGATGCCATCGCGCAGCATGACGTGGTGATTGCGCCCTACTCGCTGCTGCCGCGCGACCGCGACCGCTGGCTCGCCCAGCCCTGGCACCTGGTGGTGCTGGACGAGGCGCAAAACATCAAGAACGCCAACACCCACGCCGCGCAAATCGCCTCCGAGCTCAACACCCGGCACCGGCTTTGCCTGTCGGGCACGCCGATGGAAAACCACCTGGGCGAGCTCTGGAGCCTGTTCCACTTCCTGATGCCAGGCTTTTTGGGCAGCCAAGCGCGCTTCAAGCAACTGTTTCGCCTGCCCATCGAAAAACACGGCGACAGCGAACGGCTCGACCAGCTGCGCCGCCGCGTCACGCCCTTCATGCTGCGCCGCACCAAGCGCACTGTCGCAACCGACCTGCCCGAAAAGCAGGACATGCTGAGTCGTGTCACGCTGCAACATAAACAAGCAGATTTGTACGAAACGATACGCCTGACGACCGAAAAATCCGTGCGCGACGCGCTCGCCACCAAAGGCCTGGCGAAATCGCAAATCCAGGTGCTCGACGCCCTGCTCAAGCTGCGCCAAGTCTGCTGCGACCCGCGTTTGCTGCGCGTGCCAGCGGCGCAAAAAGTCCGGCAATCGGCCAAACTCGAACTGCTGATGCAGTTGCTGCCCGAAATGCTGGCCGAAGGCCGGCGGGTGCTGCTGTTCTCGCAGTTCACCAGCATGCTGAGCCTGATCGAGCAAGAGCTGGTCAAACACAAGCTGTCCTGGGTCAAACTCACCGGCCAATCGCAAAACCGCGAAGCCCTGATTGAGCAGTTCACCAGCGGCGCCGTGCCGCTGTTCCTGATCAGCCTGAAGGCTGGTGGCGTGGGCCTGAACCTGCCGCAAGCCGACACCGTGATCCACTACGACCCCTGGTGGAACCCTGCCGTCGAGAACCAGGCCACCGACCGCGCCCATCGGATTGGCCAAACCCAGCGCGTGATGGTCTACAAACTGGTGGCCCAAGGCACGATCGAAGAACGCATCTTGGCGCTGCAAGAACGCAAGGCCGCACTCGCCGACAGCATGTACAGCGGCTCAGCGGCACGCAAACAGCCGCTGTTCAGCGAAAACGACTTGCAAGAATTGCTGAAACCCCTGGATGCGCATTAAAAAATAAATTCATAGCACAGACTTCTTTAATCAATGTGAATTCACGTACAAAACAACCTGAAATCACTTGTATAAAGCGACACCAGCTATTATTTAAACCGGCTTCATCCTTAAAAAACCAAGAAAACCAAAAAAACAACGGCGGCCCGCTACAGTTTGTAAAATACGGCAAACAACCCGTTGGCGGTTCCTACACATTCGCAGCATCCGCAGCCGTCGCCCCGTCCTTACGGGTCGGCTGCGCCCAACGACAACGCAACAACCGCCTGCGGGCAAAAAACCCATGTATTGCATCTAAAACCATGAAGTTTTCTTCCTTTTCCCGCAAAGCCATGCTTCGCAATAGCCTGCCGCTGCTGCCAACGCGGCGGCTGCTGCTGCGCGCAGTACTTGCGCTAAGCGCCATCGTCGGTGGCAGCCTGAGCCTAGGCATAGGCATTGGCTACCACCTCGGCGGCAACGCGCCCAACGGCACGGAGGCGCACAACCCCGTCCAGGAACAATTTGCGCTCAACAAACTGGGCGAGCTCTCGGGCCGCTTGCTGCGCTTAGAGACCGACGCCGCCTACTTGGTCAAAACCGTCGGCAACCACGAAAAACTCAGCAAAGAGCTGTACCGGCTCGACCCCAAATTCAGCCCCGACTTCAAACTCGGCCCCGCGCCCAAGCTGAACGCCCTTGACCGCGCCGCCAAGCGCAGCGACGGTCAAGGCGGTCAAGGCGGTATCTGGCTGCCGCCGCGCAACTGCGACCTCAGCGCCCTGCAGCACCTCCCCCAGCCGCCACTGACCGGCGGCCAACTGGCCCAGCTCGACAGCTCTGCCAGCTGCTTGACGAAAATCTTTGACACCATGCGCGAGACCGTCACTGAGCGCAATACCGACTTCATGGCGATTCCCTCGCTGGCACCGATTACCGGTGGGCGCATCGGCTCCTCCTTTGGCAACCGGGTGGACCCGTTCAACCGCAGCCTGGCCTTCCACTCCGGGCTCGACTTTGCCGCGCCCAGCGGCACCGCCATCTATGCCGCCGCAGGCGGGCGGGTCAAGTTTGCAGGCAGCCACCCGCAGTACGGCAACATGACCGAAATTGACCACGGCAACGGCCTGGTCACGCGCTATGCGCATGCCTCCCGGGTCTACGTCAAGCAAGGTGATGTGGTGATGCCGCATGCGCTGATTGCCGCCGTCGGCTCGACCGGCCGCTCGACCGGCCCGCATCTGCACTTCGAAGTCATACACCGGGGCCAACACGTTGACCCGCAAGACTTCCTGTCCCTTAGCCATATGGAATATGTGACCGATGCGCTGGCAGCCGACTAAAAAAATATCCACCCGCTCGCTGCTACGCTCCGAGCATCTGGCCCGCACCCAAGTGCGCCGCCCGATCACACACTGGATCGGCTTGCTCGTCGCGCTGCTGCTGTTGGCCGGCGCCAGCGCCTACGTGGGCCGCGCCACACTGACCGCCGGCGCGCGCCACCAAGACCAGGCCTTGCGCGAAGACAACCAAAAGCTCAAAGAGCAGCTGGAAAAAAACCAGGCGCAAGCGCAACAAGACCTGGCCATGCGCAACGCCCTGGCCAAGCAAATCAGCAGCCTCTCAAGCGAAGTCAAGGGTTTGCAAAATGAGCTGGCATTTTTGAAAAAACGCAAAGAAAAATCATCCCAACGCTAACCCCCCACGACTTACGCAAAATTGACTTGGCTAGGCATTTTTTCGCAGACAGTACACCTGGTACGGCAAGAAAAAAGAACGACGCCAGGGCCGTTTTGCGCAAGTCCTACTAACCCTGTTTCACACGTGCTCCACCACCTCCGCCACATGTTCAGCCAGAAAAAAAAATCCTCTCCCCAAGTCTCGATTGACAAATTCTCCAGCCTGTTCGCGGCCAACACATCGATCCTGGGCGATCTCGAATTTGAAGACGGGCTCAAAGTCAACGGCCTGATTCGCGGCAATATCACGCACAAACCGGGCAGCACCAGCCTGCTCGCACTCAGCGCGGAAGGCCGGGTCGAGGGCAATGTCAGCAGCTTTGACGCGCTGATCGACGGCACCATCGTCGGCAACCTGGTTGTCGAACACCTGCTCGAGCTGCACTCCAACGCCCGCGTCACTGGCAACATCACCTACCACCAGCTCAGCATGGAAAACGGCGCCTCGGTCGACGGCACGCTGACCAAGGTGCACGGCTCGGACAGCGCAACCCAGCTGCTAGAGCTGACGGGCCCCGAGTCCTAACCCACGGCCTGCTCCCCGGCCTACCCCGCGCCCCATGCCCAGCCCCCCTCCTAAGCACCCGGCCTTGGCGCTGTGGTGCGCGCTCGGCGCCATTGCGCTGTGGGCCACGCTGGCCACACTCGGGCTCACGCTGCGCCACGTGCCACCGTTTTTGCTGACCGGCATCGGCTTGCTGGTTGGCAGCACGCTGGCCCTGCCCTGGGTGCTGCGCGCGCCCCGGCAGTGGCGGCTGCCGGGGCGCACGCTGGCGCTGGGGGTTTACGGCTTGTTTGGCTACCATTTTTTTCTGTTTCTGGCACTGCGCAACGCCCCCGTGGTCGAGGCCAATCTGATCAACTACCTGTGGCCGCTGCTGATGGTGTTGCTGGCGCCGCTGGCCTTGCCGGGCCTGCGCTTGCAGCCGCGCCACGGGCTGGCTGCGCTGCTGGGCTTTGCCGGAGCGGCCACGGCCATCCTCAGCGCCAACGCCGGCACCGGCACCGGCCCCACCCACACCGGCGCCAGCTGGTGGGCCTGGGGCTATCTGCCAGCACTCGGCTCGGCGCTGGTGTGGGCCAGCTACTCCTTGCTCACGCGGCGTGTCGCCGCTTTCTCAAGCAGCGCGATTGGCCTTTTCGGGCTGCTCTCGGGCCTGCTGTCGCTGCTGTGCCACTGGCTCCTAGAGCCCTCGGTCGCGCTGTCCGGCCACGACTGGCTGCTGTTGCTGGCGCTTGGGCTGGGGCCACTGGGGGCGGCGTTCTACCTTTGGGATGTGGCACTCAAACGCGGTGATGTGCGCCAAATCGGCATCCTGAGCTACATCGCGCCACTGGCCTCCACCGCTTTGCTATTGCTCGCCAGCGGACAGGGCCTAAGCCCCAGCATCGCACTGGCAGCCGCGCTGATCATCGCGGCGGCCGTACTGGGCAGCTACGGCGGTGGCCGCAAAAACGCGGTCAACACTGCCAACGCGGTCAACACTGCCAACACGTCTTCGCCCCAAGAGTGAACGGGCAGGGGCAGCAAGGGCAGCAAAGGGAGACAGAGGGCCGCGCCCCCACGGCCCGAAAGGCGAGCCCCATCCTTCCTCGCCCCTTCTTCACAGCCCTTGCTGCGCCAACAGCGCGCCCGGGTCGTCGGCCGCCAACACCTGCTGCGCCCAGCGCTGTAGCGGCTGGCTGTCGGCGCGCAGCACTTCTTGCTTGACCGCCAAAATCTGCGCCGGATGCATCGAAAAACTGCGCAGCCCCAGGCCAATCAACAACCGCGTCATGCTGGTGTCGCCCGCCATCTCGCCGCACACGCTGACGCTCTTGCCCTGGCGCTGGCACTCGGCAATGGTGGCCGCCACCAGGCGCAGCACCGCCGGGTGCAGCGGGTCGTACAGATGGGCGACCGCCTCATCCGCGCGGTCGATGGCCAAGGTGTACTGCACCAAATCGTTGGTACCAATCGACAAGAAGTCAAAGTGGCGCAAAAACAGCGGCACCATCAGCGCCGCCGCCGGGATTTCTATCATGGCGCCGATTTGCAGCGGCCCTTGAACCTGGCCACGCTGGTCGAGCTCGGCCCGCGCCAAATCGAGCTGGGCCAAGGTTTGGTGGATCTCACTGGCGTGCGCCAGCATCGGAATCAGCAGCTTGACCTGCCCATGCGCGGCCGCGCGCAGGATGGCACGCAGCTGGACCCGAAACATCGCCGGATCGGCCAGGCTCCAGCGGATCGCACGCAGGCCGAGCGCCGGGTTCAGCTGGCCGGCCTCGCGCAGCCCTGCATCCAGCGGCTTATCCGCCCCCACATCGACCGTGCGAATGGTCACCGGCAGGCCGTGCATGCCCTCCAGCGCACGGCGGTAGGCGCGGTACTGCTCCTCCTCATCGGGCAACTGGCCCAAGCGGCCCATGAACAAAAACTCGCTCCGAAACAGCCCGACGCCAACCGCACCAGCCGCCAGCGCGGCAACGCTGTCCTCCGGCGTTTCAATATTGGCCAACAACTCCACCCGCTCGCCGTCAAGCGTCAGCGCCTGCGTATGGCGCAGACGCGACAAACGCTGGCGCTCCAGCTCACCCTCGCGCTGCTTCAGCCGGTACTGGGCCAAAACGCTGGCCGACGGCTCCACAATCACCAGCCCAGCATCACCGTCAATGATGATCCAGTCATCTTGGCGCACCCGCTGGCTGGCCGAACGCGCGCCCACCACCGCCGGAATATCCAGGCTGCGCGCCACAATCGCGGTGTGCGAAGTCTTGCCGCCGACATCGGTCACAAAACCGGCACACACGCTTTGCTTGAACTGCACCATATCGGCCGGCGACAGGTCGTGCGCGACCAGCACCAGTGGCACATCTTGGTTCTCTTGGTTCTCTGGGTTCTCTGGGCTCGCATCCGAGCGCCGGCGCCGGCGCTGCTGCTGCGGCGCGGCCACACGCGGCAGCACCGCAAGCCCCCGCATATGGCGCAGGATGCGCTCAACCACCTGCTCCAAATCGGCCTTGCGCTCGCGCAGGTAAGCGTCCTCCATCTCATCGAACTGGCGCGCAATCACCTCCAACTGGGTCATCAGCGCCCATTCGGCGTTGTACAGACGCTCGGTGATCCAATGCTTGACGCCGCCGGCCAAGGCCTCGTCTTGCAACAGCATCAGGTGCACGTCCAAAATTGCCGACAACTCATGCGGCGCCTCCAGCGGCCCCATTTGCGCCACGCTTTGCTGCAAGCGCTGCAACTCCTCAACCACCGCATTGCGCCCGGCCCGCACCCGGTCGATCTCGCTGTCAACTTGGCTGCGCTCAACAAAGTAATGCGCAACATCCAAGCGACTCGACGCCACCAACACGGCGCGCCCAATCGCAATACCGCGCGCCACCGGTATGCCGTGGATAGAAAAATTCATGCTGTGGTTGTGATCAAGTCTGCAAAAAAAGAACGGCGACGCCCGCCTCCAACGGGCACCGCACCGGGCTGGGCCAGCGCGAGTGCGAGCCTGGCCGCAAACGTCATTCACCCTCCCCAAACCGGTCGGCCAGCAGCGCTTGCAGCGCCTCCATCGCGTCCTTCTCCTGTGCGCCATCGGCCTCCAGCTGCACCTGCGCGCCCAGCCCGGCGGCCAACATCATCACACCCATGATGCTTTTGGCATTGACCCGGCGCTCGCCCTTGCTGATCCAGATGTCACACGGAAAACTGCCCGCGAGTTTGCTGAGTTTGGCCGACGCACGGGCGTGCAGGCCGAGCTTATTGCTGATGGTCGTGGAGATTTGGATCATGGCGTCTATCTGGCTTGGTTTGATGCTGCGGTCAGCGCGTGACCTGTGAAATTCCCTGCGTGCCACCGGCCAGCGCGCGTGCGACCAAGGCATCCAAGGCTTCGTGCCGGTAGTTCACCGTGCGCAACAACATCGGCACATTGACGCCAGCAATCAGCCGCGCCGACATGCCGGCCAGCAACTGTTGCGCAATATTGCACGGCGTCGCACCCAACACATCGGTCAGCACCAGCACCGGCGCCCTCGCGCTGGCCGCCAGCAGACTGCGCACCGCCTGAAGCGAAGCTTCGGGCGCGGCATCGGCGGCCACATCGAACGCCAACACACCCTGCGCGCAATCAGGAAAAACATGCACTGCGCATTGCCGCAGGGCCTGGGCCAAGGGCGCATGGGCAATGATAAGAATGTGGTTTTTCATGGATGAAGGCAGTGGCCAAAGCGCCCGTCAGGCGAACCAGGGCAATCCCACAATTATGGCTTTTTGCCAGCACCCGACGGATACTGCCGCGCCGCACTCCAGCGGGGCCAGGCACGCCCACCAGGAATGGCCGGGAGGTCTGGCCACGGCGATAAGGCACAATCTATTTCAATAGCTGCTAGCGCTTATATATAAACAATTTCAATGATAAAGATCAATCAATCGCTTTAAAATAGAGCCTCATAAGCTATCAATTTATATATTTGCGCAGAAATCCATTCTTACGCCCAGAATGCAGCGCCTGCACCACCAACACCGGCACACGGCAAGGCGCGCACAGCTCACGGCCAGCGCAGACTCTCGAAGAACGTATCGGCCAGCACCGGCTCCGCCTTGGCGCTGTAGAGCGCAGCCTGCACAGCATAGGTCTGCGCGCCCACGCGGCGCGCCGTCCAAACGGCTTGCAGCGTCACCGGCACGCCATTGGCACGCTGGCCCTCGGCCTGAAGCCGCACCAAGGCCGGCAAACCCCCTGGCGGCTGGGGCTCGGCCAGCAGCGCAGGGGCGCTTGCGTCGATATGGGCCAAAGTCGCCGCCCGCCAATGGGCCAAGGCGGCGTCTGGCGCAACGCCCTCGGGCAGTGCCGCCCAGGCCAGCGCGAAAGTCGCCCCCCCAGCATCACAAGCCAGCATCCGCAGCAACACCGGCTGACCGGTCAGCGCCACCTCGCGCTCAGCCCGCTCAGGCTTGCACGGCAGCAAGGCCGTACCGCCAAGGTCCGCCAACGGCACGCTACGCCAATTGAAGGTGGGGGAACACGCGCCCAAACCACACAGCAGCAGCACAGCCAGCAGACGGCGATAATTTACAAAAATTCGTGACCACATGCCCCCATTATCTGTGCCGCTGTTGCCGGCACAAAAACCCAGGCCCAGCACCGAAGCACATCAGTCACATCGCGCCCATCAG
>JAYVXE010000236.1:0-1676 GCA_043785395.1 Burkholderiaceae bacterium
AATGCCCAAGAGCAGCGCTACCTTGACCAACTGGCACAGGCCCTGGCCATCAGCAACGAACATCGGGCCTCGATCGAGGCCCAAATCAGCGGCGCACCCGCCGAGCCGCCCCGCTTGAGCTGACTTGCGCGCAGCTGGCGGCGATGCCAGCTGCGCAACGGTGTCGATAAATGCCGGGTCGCTTGGCAAAAATCGCGGCAAACCACCTCAACCCGGCCAAAGCAACCAGACCGCAGCCCTACAAATCCCGCAGCGGATGCGCATAAACAGGCCACGGTGACGCGAAGAAGGCGGCCACGGTCGCGGGGGCCAGGTCTTCAAGACGAACGGGGCTCCACTGCGGACGCTGGTCCTTGTCGACCGCCAACGCCCGGATGCCCTCCAGCGTCTCATGGCCTGCGCGCCCATGGCCGTGGAAGCAATGCCGCGCCATGCCGCGCTCCAGCCGCAATGCGTCGGCCAGCGTCAAACCACGGGCACGGCGGATTTGTTGCAGCGTCACCTCCAGCATCAAGGGCGAACGCTGGCGCAGCGTGGCCGCACTGTGCTGCGCCCAAGGCAGGCTGCTGGCTTCCAGCGCCTGAACGATGGCCAAAGCACTAGACGCCGAAAAATATTCATCAAATTGGCATGTATCGCAATACCCTATTGCGCTTTTAGCTATCATTTTTGAATTAAGCCACTCCAACACCTCGGCCCCACTGGCCCACGTTTGTGTGCTCAAACCATGCCAAAGCTCGGGCAGTTGCGCTGACCCAAGCTGGGCGTCGGCCAGCCCCCAGGCCAGCGCCTCGGCGGCCTCGATGCTGCATCCACTCAGCGCCAAGTATTCGCCCACCCGGCCTGGGCAGCGGCTTAAAAAATAGCCACCGCCCACATCGGGGAAAAAGCCAATCGCCGTCTCCGGCATGGCCAAGCGGCTGCGCTCGGTGACGATGCGCAGCGCAGCCCCCTGGGCCAAACCCATGCCGCCGCCCATGCAAATGCCATCCATGAAGGCAATATAGGGCTTCGGGTAGGTGTGAATCAGATGGTTGAGTGCGTACTCTTCGCTGAAGAAATCCTCTAACTCCGGATTGCCTGCGAGCGCGGCTTGGTGCAAAAAGCGGATGTCGCCGCCAGCACAAAAATGACCAAACGGCCCACCCTTGCTGCTGCCCCGAATCGCCACCGCACAGACCGCCGGATCATCGCGCCAGGCCCGCAAACAGGCCGCCAGCGCACGCACCATCGGCAGCGTCAAGGCATTCAAGGCCTGCGGCCGCCACAAAGTGATCAAGCCCACCCCGCCCTGCAATTGCGTCAAAACAAGGTTGGATGCCGTGGTGTCAGTCATAGCGGCCTTTCAGTGAAGTGCCGTAACTACTCAGGTGGTCTGGCTTGGTTTTACGCCTTCTCCCTCTGGGAGAGGGGGTAAAACAAAAGCGCACTGCATGCCGTGACCTGCGTAGTTACGAAGTGCCAACGGCAAGCCGTCGACGCACATAGATGGACAAACGCCCAGAACGCCCCGGGCTGGGCTAACTGTCATGCATGGGCCAAGCATCCCCAACGATGAAACCGCGCCGCGAGACGAGCGCGCCGCCCCCCAGTGCACCCGTGGATCTGGCTCTGCCAGGCCACCGGGTGCGCCCCCTTGAGGGGGCGAGCGCCGCAGGCGCTGCGGGGGTGTTTCA
>JAYVXE010000237.1:0-5726 GCA_043785395.1 Burkholderiaceae bacterium
AGGTTTGACGAGTAACTCGATGACAGTGACTTCATCAAAGTCACCAATGTCTGGAACTGCAATATCTATGGTTGCCATGTGTGTCTCCCCTTATGCGTAAAGTGGATTAATTTTGTCGACCTGAATGCCGTATTTTTTAATCGCTTCGGCCACTTTGGCGACCGGTACTGTGCCCTCTTCGCTCAGCGCTTTCAGCGCCGCCACCACGATGTAGTGGCGGTTAATTTCAAAGTGCTCGCGCAGCTTGCTGCGGAAGTCGCTGCGGCCAAAACCGTCGGTGCCCAGCACTTTGTAGCTGCGATGGCTGCCATCGGCGTTGCGTGGGATGAACGGGCGAATCTGCTCGGCATAGGCCTTCATGTAGTCGGTTGACGCCACCACCGGGCCGCTGTGCGCAGCCAGTTGTTGGCCAACGAAGGATACACGGGGAGCCTCTAGCGGATGCAGCAGGTTGAAGCGCTCGGCGTCCTGGCCGTCACGGGTCAGCTCGTTGAAGCTCGGGCAGCTCCAGACGTCGGCGGCGATGCCCCAGTCTTGTGCCAGCAGCTCTTGGGCGGCGATCGACTCGCGCAGGATCGTGCCCGATCCCAGCAATTGCACCCGCAGCGTGCTGCTGGTGCGGCTGGGCTTGCACAGGTACATGCCCTTCAAAATCTGCCCTTCGGTGCCGGGCGTGAGGCCGGGCATGGCGTAGTTTTCGTTCAGCAGGGTCAGGTAGTAGTAAACGTTTTCTTGCTGCTCCACCATGCGCTTTAAGCCGTGGTGCAGGATCACGCCGACTTCGTGGGCAAAGCTCGGGTCGTAGCTGACGCAGTTCGGAATGGTATTGGCCAAAATCTGGCTGTGCCCGTCCTCATGCTGCAGGCCTTCGCCGTTGAGCGTGGTGCGCCCCGAGGTGCCACCCAGCAAGAAGCCGCGCGCCTGCATGTCGCCCGCCGCCCAGGCCAGGTCGCCAACGCGCTGGAAGCCGAACATCGAGTAGTAGACGTAGAACGGCACCATGATCCGGTTGTTGGTGCTGTAGCTGGTGGCCGCCGCAATCCAGCTGGCCATGCCGCCCGCTTCGTTGATGCCTTCCTGCAGGATCTGGCCTTTCACATCTTCGCGGTAGTACATCACCTGGTCTTTGTCGACCGGTGTGTACTGCTGGCCGGCCGGGTTGTAGATGCCGATCTGGCGGAACAAGCCCTCCATGCCGAAGGTGCGGGCTTCGTCGACCAGGATCGGCACCACACGTGGGCCGAGCGCCTGATCGCGCAACAGTTGCGAGAGGAAGCGCACATAGGCCTGGGTGGTCGAGATTTCACGCCCCTCTGGCGTGGGCTCCAGCACGGCTTTGAAGACTTCCAGCGCAGGCACGGTGAACTGCTCGTCGGCCTTGGTGCGGCGCTTGGGCAAGTAGCCGCCCAGCGCCTTGCGGCGTTCGTGCAGGTAGCGCATTTCGGGCGTGTCGTCGGCCGGTTTGTAAAACGGGATGTCGGCGATCTGGCTGTCGGGGATTGGGATGTTGAAGCGGTCGCGAAAGGCCTTGATGTCGTCGTCCGAAAGCTTCTTGGTCTGGTGCACATTGTTCTTGCCCTCGCCAACCTTGCCCATGCCAAAACCCTTGACGGTTTTGACCAGCAGCACGGTTGGTTGGCCTTTGTGCTGCACGGCCCGGTGGAAGGCGGCATAGACTTTTTGTGCGTCGTGCCCGCCTCGGCGCAGGCTCCAGATGTCGTCGTCACTCATCTTGGAGACCATCTCCAGCGTGCGTGGGTCGCGGCCAAAGAAGTGTTTGCGCACGTAGGCACCGTCGTTGGCCTTGAAGGCCTGGTAGTCGCCGTCGAGCGTGTCCATCATCAGCTTGCGCAGCGCGCCGTCTTTGTCCCGCGCCAAGAGCGGGTCCCAGTCGCTGCCCCAGAGCAGTTTGATGACGTTCCAGCCCGAGCCCCGGAACTCACCCTCCAGCTCTTGCACGATTTTGCCGTTGCCGCGCACCGGGCCGTCGAGGCGTTGCAGGTTGCAGTTGACGACAAAAATCAGGTTGTCGAGGTTTTCACGCGCTGCCAGGCTGATGGCGCCGAGCGACTCGACTTCGTCCATTTCGCCGTCGCCGCAGAACACCCAGACCTTGCGGTTTTCGGTGTTGGCGATGCCGCGTGCGTGCAGGTACTTCAAAAAGCGCGCCTGGTAGATCGCCATCAGCGGGCCCAGGCCCATCGAGACGGTGGGGAACTGCCAGAACTCGGGCATCAGCTTGGGGTGCGGGTAGCTGGACAGGCCCTTGCCGTCGACTTCCTGGCGGAAGTTGAGCAGTTGCTCTTCGCTCAGGCGGCCTTCAAGGTAGGCGCGGGCGTACACACCGGGCGATACGTGGCCCTGGATGTACAGGCAGTCGCCGCCGTGGTTTTCATTCTCGGCGTGCCAAAAATGGTTGAAACCAGCACCAAACATGCTGGCCAGCGAGGCAAAAGAGCCAATATGCCCGCCCAAATCGCCGCCGTCAGCCGGGTGCAGGCGGTTCGCCTTGACGACCATCGCCATCGCATTCCAGCGCATGTAGGCGCGCAAGCGGCCCTCCAGCTCCAGGTTGCCGGGTGAGCGCTCTTCTTGGTCGGTCTCAATCGTGTTGATGTAGGCGGTGGTGGCCGAAAACGGCAGGTCGATGCTGCTTTGGCGCGCATGCTCAAGCAATTGCTCCAGCAAAAAGTGCGCGCGCTCGGGGCCCTCACTGGCAATCACCGCTGACAGCGCATCGGTCCATTCACGGGTCTCTTGGCTGTCACTGTCCAAGGCGGAAGAGCCGAACAAATTGTCTGGTTGGGCTGACATGGTTTTGTCTCCTGTGGGTTGTCAGGGAAATACGCAGAGTAAGGGGGGTCGCTGGCGCTGGAGTTTCTCACAAATCAAGGCCATTCCAAATTACGCCTTTCAATTTCACAATGCAAAACAACGACTGCAAAACAAGGACTGCAAAACGGCATCCTGCACGGGCTCCGCAGGCCGGCCAGTGTGCTGTGCGCAGCGCCTACACTTTGGCCATGACCGATCACGCACTTGCCGCCCGCCCGCCCGCATCGAACCCCTTGCGCTGGTGGCGGCGTTGGTGGCGCAGCCAGTCGGCGGGGCGCCAAGACCGCTTTGCCATGCTGGCACCGTTGGTTGCGGTGCTCTTGTTTTTGTTGGCGATTGCAGTGGCAATTTGGTATTTGCGTGCCGAAGAGCATGACCGCGAACAAGAAACCGTCAAGCGCGATGTTGAATACGGCCAGCAGCGCCTGGGCATGCGGGTGCTGGAGCGGCAAGACCAGTTGCTGCGCTTGGCGCGCGATATCGGCAACCAAGAAATCGATGCTGCCGAATTTAGCCGTTTGGCCAAACTGCTGGTCAGCCAACACCCGGAGGTACAGGCGATCACCTGGGTTGACGCCAAACGCCGGATCATGGTGAACCAAACCGAGCCGACGCTGGCGCCCAACCATTTGCCGACCCGTGGCCCAGTGTTGCCGCCGGGCGCGACCAAGGGCGCCTTTGACTTGGCGCGCCAGCTGCAACAACCGGTTTACTCGCAACCGGTGGGGGGCACCAGCACGCCACCGCTGCTGCAACTCTATGCGCCAATCACCCAGCAAGGCCATTTTGGCGGCGTGGTGATCGGCCAGTACGCGCTGGAGAGTTTGTTGCGCTACGGCATACCGCCCGAAGTACACGCCAAATATGCGTTAACCCTGCTCGACCAGCAGGGCTTGTTGCTGGCCGGCAACCCGCTGCCGCAGCGCACCAAAAAACTACTACCTTGGTCGATTGCCGCCAGCGAGTATGAGTTGCTGGTACCGCCGATTGGGCCCAGCCTGCGGTTTCGCGCCCAGGCCTACCAAACTTCGCAGGGCTTGATTGGCAGTGGCTTGTTTTGGTTGGTGGCCAGCCTGAGCGCACTTACCACCGGCTTGCTCTTGGTCACCTGGCGCCATACCCGGCGTCGCTTGCAGGCGCAGCAGGCGCTGGTGGCAGAGACCAATTTTCGACGCGCCATGGAAAACTCGATGCTGACCGGCATGCGCGCGCTCGACTTGCAAGGCCGCATCACCTACGTGAACGCCGCGTTTTGCAAAATGACGGGCTGGGAGGAGGCCGTGTTGATTGGTCAAAGTGCCCCCTTTTCCTATTGGCCCGAGGCCGACCATGTGCAGCTCAGCGGTCGCCTGGCCGATGAGCTCAGTGGCCAGGTCGATCCCAGTGGTTTTCAGGTTCGTGTCAAACGCAAAAACGGCAGTATTTTTGACGCCCGTTTGTATGTCTCGCCGCTGATTGACGCCCATGGTCGTCAAACCGGTTGGATGACCTCGATGACCGATATCACCGAGCCGAACCGTATTCGCGAGCAACTGTCGGCCTCGCATGAGCGCTTCACCGTGGTGCTGGAAGCGCTCGACGCTTCGGTCTCGGTGGCCCCGCTGGGCAGCCAGGAACTGTTGTTTGCCAACAAGCTTTACCGACTCTGGTTCGGTGCGCACACCGAAGGCCACTTGCAGCTGGTGGCCCAGGCCGGGCGACCCGACACCAGCCCGATTGAGGCGACACCGGACGAGGACGGTTTGATGGGGCTGCCGACCGACGCCATCACCAATGCCCAGGCCGAGAACGCCGAGATTTTTGTGCCTGAACTCGGCAAATGGCTTGAAGTGCGCTCGCGCTACCTGAACTGGGTTGATGGCCGGATTGCGCAAATGGTGATTGCAACCGACATCACGCCCCGACGCCACGCCGAGGAGCAGTCGGCGCAACAAGCGGAGCGCGCGCAATCGATCAGCCGCCTGGTCACCATGGGAGAAATGGCCTCCAGCGTCGCGCACGAGTTGAACCAGCCCCTGACCGCCATCAGCAACTATTGCAGCGGCATGGTGTCGCGCATCAAGGGCCAGCAGATCAGTCCGCAAGACCTGGTCGGCGCACTCGAGAAAACCGCGCACCAGGCCCAGCGGGCCGGCCAAATCATCCAGCGCATCCGCGCATTTGTGAAGCGCAGTGAGCCCAATCGCACGCCGTCCGACGTCGGCGCGATGGTCATGGAGGCGGTGGAGCTGGTCAATATTGAGCTGCGCCGCCGCCACGTACACCTCTCGCACTACATTGCCGCGCGTCTGCCCCACCTGCTGGTAGACCCGATTTTGATCGAGCAGGTGCTGGTCAACCTCATGAAAAATGCGGCTGAATCGATTGACTTGGCCGACCGGCCACCGGCACGGCGCACCGTCGAGCTGCGGGTCGTGCCCAAGCAGATCGAGGGGCAGGCCACGGTCGAATTCTCCGTCACCGACACCGGCCACGGTTTGGCCATGGAGGCGAAGGGACGCCTGTTCGAAGCCTTCTTCTCGACCAAGACCGAGGGCATGGGAATGGGCCTCAATCTATGCCGCAGCATTGTCGAGTCACACCATGGTCGACTGCGGGCTGAGAACATTTACAATGGTTCGGACACCATTGGGTGTCGGTTTTCTTTCTGGATTCCCTTGGCGTAAACCAGACTGCTGCATCGGCCATCGAAGCCGACTACATGCCGGCTACATGCAAGAATGCACGGCACAACTCCACGCGAGAGTGTGTAATGCGGCTTGGGATGGAATGCCCGCAGCAAACCACCCGAGGCTGTACGCACACAGCGCATGCGTTGTGCCGAGCATCCTTAAGATCTCTTGACCCTCTAAAACCTGAAGGCAACTGCATGAGTTTGATTCCAAAAAAAG
>JAYVXE010000238.1:0-5694 GCA_043785395.1 Burkholderiaceae bacterium
ATGCCCCGCTTCAGGTTTTAGGGGTTGACCATATCCCGCCCATCGTCACTTCGGCCATCCTGCTCGACGCTGCGCGTTATCTTAACAAGGGCAAAATACTTGAAAACAATGAAGTCATAAGCGCCAAAGATATTGAGGGCATGCTGCAAGCCCAGGGGCTTGGACAGCGCGGCCTCCTGGCCGGGGATGCGGTCTTGATCCATACGGGCTGGGGCCAGCATTGGAATGAACCGAGCGCCACCTCCGAGTACTATAAACGCGGCCCTGGTCTTGGTTACGATGCCGCCTTGTTACTGCAAGAAAAGAAAGTTGTGCTGGTGGCCTTGGACAACCCCTTTACCGACCCGGCCCCGGATGGCATGCTGACCGGTACGGCACAGCCAGCAGGAACGCCTAAAGGTTTACCTTTTGCGATCCACCATCAAAATCTCAGCCAGTCGGGTATTTACCAGATTCAAAATGCAAAGCTGGATGAGCTGGCCAAGGACCAGGTCTGGAATGCATGCATCATGGTGCTGCCTTTGAAAATTCACGGAGGCGCGCAATCCCCCGTCCGCCCGGTTGCGATTGGCAGCGCAGCACGCTAAAAGCGGCATGCGGGCCAAGCCGGCCAAGCGAATGCCGCGAAAGTTTTGAAGGTGCCCGCCAATTTCCCGCCAATCCCATTTTTTGCGCGCATGGTGCAGATTTATGGGCTTCCGTAAATGCAGCTGTAAATGCAGCTGTACATGTCAAGTTCCGCCTATTTATATCCAGCATTACGCACTTGCGCGGGAAAGCCTGCGGGCCGCGACATCGCCAGCGACCTTGCCTGCAACGCCTTTTTGTCGCCGCCTGTCGCCCAGCCAGCGCGCCCCAGTAATAATCGACCCCGGCCAGGAGCACGGAGTCCATCCGGTGCAGGTTAGTCAAGGGCGCGAAATCGTGGTGGGACGAGACAAGATGGTCGTCTGAACGTACTGCGGCGTGTATTTGCATACCCTCAGCGGCTTAGATCGACACGGTATAACGAGCGTGCCTGACCGTTGCCATCATCGGCCATCAGCAAGGAAATATTGTCCAGGCTAGCAGCTTGAGCAACGGGAAGTGCGTTTTGCCCTGAAGTGAAAACCACATCGCCTGCGGTGTTGACGCGGGTAAAGCGCCAACTGCGGGAAGCCCCCCACTGCGTGCGCGTGATATGGGGGTTGGCCCGGATGTAGTTGATCACCACGTCACGGTTGGCATCCGGCGAAGCCCAGATGGTGGAGCTGCCATCCAGTGCAGGAATGAAGCTCTTGCCACTGGTGGCTCGGTAGTTGTTGGTGGCAATGACAAATTGCTGCGCAGCATGGATGGGCTTGCCTTTGTAGAGCAGGTTTTTGATACGCTGGCCAACAGCTTGGGTCACATCGATTTCGTATTGAATATCGGGTGTGGTGAACATGTCAAAGTTGTAGCCCGGAAAGCTGCTGATCAACTGTTGCTGGGTGGTCTTGGTGGGGTCGATCCGGTTGAAGCGCTGTGCTGCGGCTTCGAGCCACGCCTGGATTTCATCCCCACTCACTTTGACGGCATAGGCCGTGTTGGGGTAGAGGTACAGGTCGGCCGCATTCGAGATGCTGAGACTGCCTGCTGCCACATTGGTGTAATCCGCAGCTCCCTGAAAGCCCGACTTGAAAGGGGCACTGACCGAAAGCACTGGCAGATCGGCATACTGAGGCAGATTGGCCTGAATGTACTTGGCCACATAGTCTTGCTGCGCTGCGTTGACGATTTGGATGGCCCCAGGGTCGCCAACATCTGCAAACAGTGTGCTCATACGAAAATCGGTGCTGCCGATGGGTGTTTTGACATAGTTCACTGCAGCTTGGTGCCGTCGTTCCACCTGTGCTTTGATGGCGGGGTCGACTGCCACATAGGTGGGTTTGCCTGCGGTGTCTTTGCCGTTCTGTATGTAGCGCAGTTCAGAAGTGGAGCCGCTCTTGTCCAGACTCCAAGACTTGCCATCCCAGCGCATTTTCAGCTTGATGACGCCCAGTGCCTTGCCCCAGGAACTGGCCATGACTGCAGGGATGCCATTCACAGTACCAGCGGTATTGTCTACGCCGTCCTGTTTGTAACGCGGATTGGCGCTGCGCACGGGGAACTCGCCGTGCTGGTGGCCCATCATCATGGCGTCAATACCGGGGACTTTGGACAGGTACAGCCCAGGGCTCTCCATGGTGGGCGAGTACGGGGAGCCGTCCAGGCCACCATGCAGCAGAGCCACGACCAGATTTGCCCCTTGGGCACGCATCTCTGGTATGTAGCGTTGTGCCGACTCCACTGCGCCTTCGGTACTTATCTTGCCTTCTAGATAGCGCCGATCCCAGTTGAGAATGCCTGGTGTGGTGAAGCCGATGATGCCGATCTTGATTGGGAGAGACACGGTTTTGCCATCGGAGCCTGTGGCCGATAAGGTGCGCTCCAGAATGGTGTAGGGCTGCACCAAAGGCTTGCCCGTTTTGGTACTGATGACGTTGGCCAAGGCCATGGGAAAGCCTGCGCCTGCACATTTGCGTTGGGGGTCCACACCTTCGACATCCAGACCACCACCCAGCACTTGGTTCAGAAAGGGTAGGCCATAGTTGAACTCATGGTTGCCCAGCGTGCCTGCATCGTAGTCCAGGGTGCCCATGGCCTGGTACATGGACAGCTGTTGGTCGCAAGCCACTGGATTGACCGTGGCCTCGTAGTCTGCCAGTGCTGTGCCCTGGATCGTGTCACCATTGTCCAGTAGCACCGTATTGGGAAACTCCTGGCGTGCCTCACGTACCAGGGTTGATGTGCGCTCAAATCCGTAGGATGGATCTTCCGCGAGCTTGAAGTAGTCGTAGCTCAGTACGTTGAAGTGCAGATCCGTGGTTTCCAACAAGGCCAGCGTGGCGTGGGCACTTTGTTCGGGAGCGTTTTCACCGGGGGTGCCCGTATTGTCACTGCCGCCACATGCACTCAGCATGGCAGCAGACATCAATATACACAGGGCCATGCTCAGGCGGTAGGGATTTGGGGGAAGTTGTGTGGGCATGTCAAAAATGTGTTGAAGAACAACCCCTTAGTATTGGGGGCGTTTTTGACACGGTGATGACGGGTACTGCAGAACATCACGCTTACGGTGGCTTTCATCAGCGCGAACGCCGTTGATGGTTCCGGGAGAGCCTTTGTGCACAACGAGAGCGAGGCTCGCATCAACGCTCTGATGGCTGAACGCGCCGTGCGGGCTGTTTTTCCGGCGGAGGCCGACGGGATCATTCGTAGTGCGACCACATCCGCAGCACACGCACCGTGCGTTCCTGCTTGAACACTTCATAGACCAGGCGATGCTGGATGTTGATGCGGCGCGAATAGGCCCCATTCAGGTCGCCCACCAACCTCTCATAGGCCGGTGGATTCTGGAATGGGTCGTTGGCCAGCACGTCCAGAAGCGCCTGCGCTTGCGCCTTGAGCCCGGCCGCCGAGAGCTTCTTGGCGTCCTTCAGCGCATGCTTGGCGAAAACCACTTTCCACGTCACCAAGTGATCGCCGTGACACTTGCACCCAGGGGCTCTGCCATGCCCTGCTGGATAGATTCACGCATGCCCGGAACCGACAGCAGGTACAGCGTCTCTTGAATGGCCTGCCAATCCTCGGCCGACACCAGCACGGCGCTGCTGCGTTTGCCGGAAATCAGGATGGGCTGGTGCGATTCGGCCGCCTGGTCGATAAGCCGGTACAAATCTGCGCGTGCTTCACTGGCGGTGATGGGAGGGGTCATGGCGTGCTCCTGTGGAGTCAGTATCGTACGTCTAAACGTACGTTACGTCTATGGCCGTAATCGTTCACTCCCCCCGTTCGCCCCTGAAAATGCCCGGGCCGCGCCCTGGCTCGGACATGGGGCGGGGTCTAAACGATTGCCTTCGATCAAGGGCTGGATTTGTCTGCCGCTTATGGCTTTGGCCCGCTGAAGGGCCACAAGTCAGCGCCTGCTGAAAATACGCCCGAGGGGAAGGGGGTATTTCAAACTTCAGACAAAAGGGGCGCTTAGGTCGTGGCCACCGGCCCGGTTGAGCCGCGTACGATCAGCGCGACGTCAATGGTTGTGCAGCGCTCTACGTCATCGCCGCGCAGGACGCCGAGCAAGCGGTCGGCGGCGGTTGACCACATGGCCTCGGTCGGCACGCCTACGGTGGTGAGGGCTGGCTGCAGGTGGCGCGCCAGCTCCAAATCGTCAAAGCCAATGATGGAGAGGTCGGCGGGGACTTGCAGGCCGCATTGCTGGGCCTCTAGCAAGGCGCCGAACGCCAGCACGTCGTTGCCGCACAGCAGGGCGCTGGGGCGAGGGGTCTGTGCCATCAGTTGGCGCAGACCTTGGCGCGCATCGGCCAAGGTGTAGCGGCATTCGACCAAGCGCTCGGCGGGCAGGTCCAGCCCGGCTGCTTGCAGGGTCCGGCGCACGCCCTCAACCCGCCCCTGTGCGCGGTCGTTGTTCAGTGTGATACCGGCCAGCATGGCAATACAGCGGTGGCCCAAGCCGAGCAGGTATTGGGTGGCTTGGGCCATGGCCGCTGCGTTGTCAAAACCGACGCTCATGCATTCGGGATCGCTGGCTTGCACCATGACATGGACGCAGGGCAGTTGGCGTTGGCGCAAAAACTGAATGAGGGCCGGGTGTTGGCAGCAGCCGCACAAAGCCAGTGCATCCACGCCGCGCTGCACCAGATTCATCGCCTGGCGCATTTCGTTGTCCAGGTTGTAGCCGCTGGTGGCAATCAGCAATTGGGTGTCGGCCTGCGCCAAGCGGCGCTGCAGCGCACCAATGGCACGGGCAAAAATGGCGTTGTCAACCGTAGGAAAGACGGCGCCGATGGTGCCGGAGCGACGCAGCATCAGCGCGCGTGCGCCGGCATGTGGCACGTAGCCAAGCTGCTGGACGGCGGCCATGACTTTGGCGCGCAGGGGCTCGCGCACGCTGTCGGGGCGGTTCAGCGTGCGCGAGACGGTGGCAGTTGAGACTCCCGCCATGGCGGCGACGGCGTCGATGGTGGGGCGGTTGTTTTCTGGCGCAGGCATGGCCTGAATGTACGGCTTTGCAGGCGGATTTCAGGCCGGCCGGCCGCGTTTGTCCATGGCCAGGGCTTTCCTAGGGAAAACACGGGGACTTTGCCTGGGGCTGGTGGTTGACAGGTGGTGGCTTGAATCCAATAATGAAAGCGCTTACAAGTAGACCAACAAACCTACCGGGAGACTCTTCATTGACCACACTCAGCCCGTCTCAACCCGCAGTCACGACCGGGCCTAGGCCACTTTCGCGGCCCCAGTTGTCGCCGCGCTCGCTGGCCCACCAAGGTGCGCTAGGCGGTGTGGCGCTGGCCGGCGTGCTCTTGGTTTGGTGGGGATTTACCAGTGGCAGCGGCCTGGTGTCGGCGATGCGCTTTCCTTCTCCGCAAGAAACCTGGGGTGCTTGGACGCTGATTTTGGGCGAGGGCTATAGCAGTGCCCGTTGGCATGCGCATGTACTGCGCAGTGTGCTGTTGGTGCTGATGGGCTTCACTGTGGCGGCCAGTTGTGGCGTGCTGGTCGGCTTGGCGATGGGCGCAAGCCGGCGGGTAGAGGCGCTGCTCAATCCGGCCATCAGCACCAACAGCACACTGCGCAGTACATGCGCATGCCAACGGGCACTGCTATAGCCCTCGC
>JAYVXE010000239.1:0-1662 GCA_043785395.1 Burkholderiaceae bacterium
CTCACATCACGCACCTCGACGATATCGGCCATCGGCACCGAATACAGGTGGCTGACGTTACACACCCACAGCGGGTCGGTGGGGCAGGCAGCCCCCACACGGGTCGCCGCCACGGCCAGTGCGGTGCCCGCCACCTGGGTTAAGAAAGCTCTTCGATCGGGGTGTTTTGTATACATGGCTAATGCAAAAAAATCTTCTACTTTGGGGCGCTGCGCTTACCGGCATGCAAGTCAGGGGGCCCGGTGCTGTCGGAAAACTTCGCAGGCGGACGTAACACAGGGCGCCACCCGATGTTGGAGGCGGTGGCCTGGCTACCACGGCGCCAGCTCAAGGCCGCTGCCAATAGCGCCGCGCCGCCACCCGCTCGCAGCGCACCTGCTGTGGCTGCGCACTCTGCCAGCTTGCCGCGCCGCAATATACCGACTCCAGCACCTCGATCTGCCGCTCTTGGTAACGCGCCATGACGGCCGCCGCCGGGTGCCCGAAGCGGTTGCGGTAGCCCGCCTGCACCAGGGCGAAGCGCGGCTGCACAGCATCCAAAAAAGCCGGGCTGGACGATGTCTTGCTTCCGTGGTGCGGCACCAGCAACAGGTCTGATCGCAGCGGCGCGCCGCTGGCCACCAGCCGGGCTTCTTGCGCTGCCTCGATGTCACCAGTCAGCAAGGCACTTTGGCGCTTTGTGCTGATGCGCAGCACGCAGCTCAGCGCGTTGGACTTGGTGTGGGCCGCGTAGTCCTCGGCCAGCGGCTGCAGCAGCTCGAAAGCCACGCCGTCCCACTCCCAGTACTGGCCGGCCAGGCAGCGCTGGCTCCCAGGGCGCAGTTGCAGCAAAGCATGGCCGGGCTCCAGCGAGCTGCTCAAGGCCGCCTGTGGTTGCTGCGCCAGCACCGCCGCCGCGCCGCCCGTATGGTCAAGGTCGCGGTGGCTCAGCAGCAGCAGATCGATCCGCTCACCCAATGCGCGCAGCAGCGGCACCAACACCCGTTGTCCGGCATCGCTCTCGGGCGCATAGCGTGGCCCGGCGTCGTAGAGCAGGCTGTGCCGGGCCGTGCGCACCAGCACGGCGCTGCCCTGGCCAATGTCGGCCACCAACAGGTCAAACTCGCCCACACCGGGGCGCGGTGCCTGCCACAGCAGCATCGGCAACACCAGGGGCAGGCCGAGCAGGCGCAGCCACCCAGGCAGGCGCAGCACCAGCAACAGACCGCCCAGCAAAGCCGCTGCAGCCAGCCACCAAACAGCCGTTGCCAGCGACACCGTGGCCCACGGCCACTGCGCCAGCGCGTGCAGCAGCCACAGCAAAACCTGCGCCGCCCATGCCGCTGCGTCCCACAGCTGCGGCAGCAGTACGCCGAGCATGGACAGCGGCAGCAGCACCAGCGTGACCCAGGGAATCGCCAGCAGATTGGCCAACAAGCCCACCACCGAGACCTGGCCAAACAGCAGCAAAGTCAGCGGCGCCAAGGCCAGCGTCACCACCCACTGCTGGCGCAACATGGCGTGCAGCTTGCCGCCGGTGTGCAGCAGCAACAGGCGCACCCTAGGAGCCTGTCGGACTATCGGGGGCATCGGCTGCAATGGTGCCGCAGCGGTCCATTTTTTACCGCCTTCTTGACCCATAGCGGGGCTATGGGTCTGCAAAGTCGGCAAAAACTGTCCTCG
>JAYVXE010000240.1:0-17284 GCA_043785395.1 Burkholderiaceae bacterium
TCGGGCCAGGCCATCGGCGTTGGCAGTATGCCGATCTGGCGGAACGCGGCGATATGGATGGGGTTTTCGGTGGTGCGTATTTTCAAGCCCTTGGCATCCGTCGGCGTCTGCACCGGGCGCACGTTGTTGCTCAGGTGGCGAAAACCTTGCTCGCCCCAGGCCAGGGCGACGATGCCCCGGCTGGCAAACTTGGTCAGCATTTGCTGGCCAATCGGGCCGTCCAGCACGGCGCGGGCATGGGGCAGGTCGCGCAGCAAAAACGGAATATCAAAGACGCCGGTCTCGGGCACAAAGTTCAGCGTCGCGCCGGTCGAGACAATCGCCAAATCAACGCTGCCAATTTGCAAGCCCTCGATCACCTCGCGCTCGCCGCCCAAGGCACTGTTGGCAAACTGTTGCACCTTGAGCTTGCCACCGCTGCTGGCCTCGACAGCCTTGGCAAAAGCATCGGCGGCGACGCCGTAATGCGAGGAAGTCGACAGTGCATAGGCCATTTTCAGGCTGGTTTGCGCCCCCACCGGAGCGCTGACAAGCAGTGCAGCGCAGGCCAACCACGCGCAGGAGGTCGTCAAAACAATACGGGCAGGCCAAAAAGTACGCATGGGGTTGCTCCAAAAAAGCTAAGTAACGGGGGAAAAACGCTAGCTGGCCAGGCTGTGCACCTTGTGCACCAAGCACTGCTGCACATGGGCCGAGACAAACTTGTCAACGGCACCGCCCAGCAGGGCAATCTCGCGCACAAAGGTGCTGGAGACAAACTGGTACTTGTCGCTGGGCGTAAGAAAGACCGTCTCCACCTCGGGCATCAGGCTGCGGTTCATGCCGGCGAGCTGGAATTCGTAGTCAAAATCCGTCACCGCACGCAGGCCGCGCACCACCGCCGTCGCGCCCCGCGCCAGCACAAAGTCGCACAGCAAGCCGCTGTAGCTGACCACCTCGATCTGCGCATACGGCTGGGTCGCGTCGCGCACCATGGCGATCCGCTCCTCCAGGCTGAACAATGTCTTCTTGTGGTGACCAGCCGCAACGGCCACCACCACGGTCTCAAACAGCTGCGCCGCCCGGCGCACCACATCGACATGGCCGAGCGTCATGGGGTCGAAGGTGCCGGGGTAGACGGCGGTGATGCTACGGGTCATGGCAAGACTCCTGGAATGTGACGCCGCCGTGGCTCGGGAGTGGCTCGGGGCGGCAGATGGAGCCGGGAATTATGCCGCTGCGCTGGCCAGCCCCAGGGCAGGCGCCGCACACGGCCAAGCGCCATGCCGTTTGATACAGCGCAAACCCACGGCAAACTGCACCCAAACGGTCGGAAGATGCGTAATATCCCCACAATTATTAAGGAGACCCTCCGCCATGTCAGCCCAAGCCCAGTCTGCCCAAAAACGCCGCCCCGCCGCCGCCGCCATCGAGCTGTTGCGCACGGGCGACCACATCATCGTGCCCACCGGCGTGGGCGAGCCACCGGCGCTGCTGACCGCGCTGTCCGAGCGGCGCAAGGAGCTGCACGGCATCACGGTGTCGCAGATTTTGGCCATGCGCAGCTACGGCTACCTTGATCCGCAGACGGTTGAGCATGTGCGCCACAGCGCTTTCTTTTTAGGCCCGGCAACCCGGGCTGGTGCGCAGCAAGGCTGGGTCGACCTGATTCCCAACTATTTCTCAGAAATCCCCGGCTGCATTGCGCAGGGGCTGATACCGGCTGATGTGGTGTTTGCACTGGCGTCGCCGATGGACGCGCATGGTTACTTTTCGCTCAGCCTGGGCACCGACTACAGCATGGCCGCGATTGCCAAAGCGCGGGTGGTCGTGCTCGAGGTCAACCCGCAGGTGCCGTTTGCCTATGGCAACTGCCATGTCCATGTGTCGCAGATCACGGCCTGGGTCGCGTCTGAGGCGCCTTTGTTCGAGGTCGGCCTGCCGCAGATTGGCCCCGTGCAAGAGGCGATTGCACGCTTTGTGGCCGAGCAGATCGAGGACGGCTCGACGCTGCAAATCGGCTATGGCGGCATTCCCGACGCCGTGGTGTTGCAGCTCACCGAAAAGCGCGATTTGGGCATCCACACCGAGATGGTGGGCGACGGCATTTTGAGCCTGATCGAGCGCGGCGTGGTCACCAACCGGCGCAAAAACTACCTGCCGGGCAAAACGATTGCCACCTTCGCCCTGGGCTCAAGCCGGCTCTACAGCTTCATGGAGCGCAACCCTGGGCTGGAGATGCACCCCGCCGATTTCACCAACAGCCCCGAGCTGGCCGGGCGCAACGACAAGCTGGTCAGCATCAACGCCACTTTGCAAATCGACCTGCTCGGCCAGTGCGGCTCGGAGAGCCTGGGCCACGCGCCGTTCTCGGGCACCGGCGGGCAAGCCGATTTTGTCCGTGCCGCCAACCGCTCGCGCGGCGGAAAGTCTTTCATCGTGCTGCCGTCTACCGCCAAAAATGACAGCATTTCACGCATCGTCCCAAGCCTTGCGCCCGGAACCCATGTCACCACCAGCAAGAACGACATCAACTACGTGGTCACCGAATACGGAATAGCGCAGCTGCGCGGCAAGTCGGCCCAGCAGCGCGCACGCGCCATGATCGGCCTGGCGCACCCCAACTTCCGCGCCGAGCTGACCGCGCAAGCGCAGCAACTGAAGCTGCTCTGACGCGAGGGGCCAAACTTGGCGCCTGGCAGCCCGCGCTCAGCTGCTGGCCCGCAGGCACAGCTCGTAGCCCAGGTCGAGGCAGGGGGTGGGCACCGTGCTACCCGCCAGGAGCTTTCGCTCCTTTTATTTTGAAGTCGTCGGATAGCGCTATCCCCTTATCAACCCACCACCGCCAAGACACAAAATCATGGCTAGCACAACACCTCCCTGGAGCGCGGTTTTCAAAGCCCGTCGCCTTCAGCGCTTACGCCACTCGGGAAGCTGCCGGGCGCCGGGGCGCATGGGTGCAGCCTTAAAAATTTTGCCGGACTTGGTCCCACTTTGAATCGAACCATGCCTTCCTCCCTTGTCGTTATGGGCGTCGCCGGCTGCGGCAAATCAAGCCTTGGCCGTGCCGTCGCGCAGGCCTGCGGCTGGCCGCTGGTGGAAGGCGATGACTTTCACAGCGCCGCCAGCGTGGCCAAGATGCGCCAAGGCGTGGCCTTGAGCGACGCCGACCGCGCCGATTGGCTGCGCTGTTTGGGCGCGCAATTGGCCAAGCCGCCCAGCGCCCTGGTGCTGACCTGTTCGGCGCTCAAACGCAGCTACCGCGCACAGTTGCGGCTGGCCGCGCCGGGGCTGCGCTTTGTGTTTCTAGAGATAGCAGCCGCGCAGGCGCAGGCGCGGGTTGCCGCGCGCGCGCCTGCGCATTTCTTTGCCTCCAGCTTGGTGCAGAGCCAGTTCGCAACCCTCGAATCCCCGCTCGGTGAGCCCGGTGTGCTGCGCCTTGATGCGCTGCTGCCAATCGCCCAGCTGCAAGCCGAGGTCAGCGCCTGGCTGGGCCAGCAGGAGGCCTTATGAAGCAGCCAAACGATTTTGTGGCGGGCCGCAAAAGTCACTTTCAACGCAGCTGCAACGCCTTGCTGGCGCTGTGCCTGGGTGTCATGGCGACGGCGGTTTTCATCAATGTGGTGTTGCGCTACGGCTTTGGCAGCGGCTTGGCGGCGAGTGAGGAGTTGTCGCGGCTGCTGTTTGTCTGGATGGTTTTTATCGGCGCCAGCGCGGCTTACCCGGCGGGCGAGCACATGGCGTTTACCGGCCTGGTCGGCCTGCTGCGCCAACGGCCTTGGGCGCTGGCGGCGGCCACGCTGCTGATCCGTCTGCTGGTGTTGCTGGCGGCGAGTTTGCTCGGCTGGGGGGCTTGGCAGCAGGTGTTGGTGGGCATGGACAGCCACTCGGTGGTGCTGGGCTATCCAAGTGCTTTGCTGCCGCTGCCCGCGCTGCTGTGCGCCTGCGCGATCGGCCTGATGGCGCTGGCCGAGATCGTCCGTCAAACGCCGCTGGACCTGGGTCCGGGCATCGAAGTGGAGTAAGCATGATGGGCGAAGAAGGATGGGCTTTTTTGGTCTTTGTAGGTGGCATGCTGACGCTGATGGGCATCGGCATGAACATGGGGCTGGCGTTGGTGCTGACCGGTGCTGCAATGTCGTGGGTGCTGGGGTTTTGGGAGCCGCAGCTGCTGGCACAAAACCTGGTGGCCGGCGTCGACAGTTTTCCGCTGCTGGCGGTGCCGTTTTTTATCTTGGCTGGCGAGTTGATGAATGCCGGCGGCATCAGCCAACGCATCATCCAGATGGCGCAGGCCTGGGTTGGCCATGTTCGGGGCGGCCTGGGCTATGTGGCGATTGGGGCGGCGGTGCTGATGGCCAGCATGAGCGGCTCGGCGCTGGCCGACACGGCTGCACTGGCCACCATCTTGCTGCCGATGATGCGCCAGCAGGGCTATCCGCTGCCGACCTCGGCCGGGCTGATTGCCTCGGGCGGCATCATCGCGCCGATCATTCCGCCGTCGCTGCCGTTCGTGATTTACGGCGTCACCACCAACACGTCGATTTCGGCGCTGTTCATCGCCGGCATCGTGCCGGGGCT
Source organism: Burkholderiaceae bacterium (assembly GCA_043785395.1). Lineage (GTDB taxonomy): Bacteria > Pseudomonadota > Gammaproteobacteria > Burkholderiales > Burkholderiaceae_C > JAGOEY01. The sequence continues at coordinate 4,561 of JAYVXE010000240.1, forward strand.
GATCATGGGCCTGGGGCTGATCGTGGCCTGGAAGCTGGTGCTGCGCCGCCTCACGCTGCCGACCGGCCAAGCGCTGCCGCTGAAGGCACGGCTGCACGCCACGCGCAAGGCGTTTTGGGCGCTGTTGATGCCCATCATCATTATTGGCGGCATGAAGTCCGGCCTCTTCACGCCCACCGAGGCGGCGGTGGTGGCGGCGTTTTATGCGCTGACGGTTGCGCTTTTTGTGCACCGTGAAATGCGCTTGCACCAGGTCTACGCGGTGCTGGTGCGGGCGGCCAAAACCACGGCCATCGTGATGTTCCTGTGCGCCGGAGCCCAGGTTGCCAGCTACATGATCACGCTGGCCGATTTGCCCAGCGTGTTGAGCGGCTGGCTCGGCCCCTTGATCGACAGCCCTCGGCTGCTGATGGCGGTGATGATGCTGGTGCTGATTGTGGTGGGCACGGCGCTCGATCTGACGCCCACGATCTTGATCTTTGCGCCCGTGATGCTGCCGATTGCTGTGCGCGCCGGAATCGACCCGGTCTACTTCGGCCTGATGTTTGTGCTCAACGGCGCCATTGGCCTGATCACGCCGCCGGTGGGCACGGTGCTCAATGTGGTGGCCGGTGTGGGCCGCCTGCCGCTGCACCGGGTGGTCGCTGGCGTGAGCCCGTTCTTGATTACCTATGCACTGATTTTGTTCACCTTTGTGCTGTTTCCGCAGATCGTCACCGCACCGGTGACCTGGCTGCGCTGAGCCGCTCATCCGCGCACCAGCACCAGCTGGCCCCTTTTCAACCTTTGGAGAACCTGCCATGCCTTCTTTCACCCCAAGCGCCACCGCACTGGCTCGCCGCAGCCTGATCGCCAGCGCCGCGCTCGCCCTGCTCGCCAGCAGCCTGAGCCTGTACGCACAAGACATCAAGCCGCGCACCATCCGCTTTGGCTATGGCCTGAACGAACAAAGCAACCAAGGCCGTGCGGCCAAGGTGTTTGCCGAGCATGTCGCCAAGGCCTCGGGCGGCAAGATGCGGGTGCGCGCGATTGGCGCGGCCGCGCTCGGCCCCGACAACCAGATGCAGCAGGCGTTGATCGGCGGCGCGCAGGAGATGATGGTCGGCTCGACCTCGACCCTGGTCGGCATCAGCCCGGCGATGGCGCTCTGGGACACGCCTTTTTTGATCGCCAACACGCAAGAGGCCGACGCCTTGCTCGACGGCCCGCTGGGCGACAAGATCAAAGACCGGCTGCAAGACAAGGGCTTGGTCGGCCTGGTCTATTGGGAAAACGGGTTTCGCAACCTGACCAATAACAAGCGCCCGGTCACCAAGCTGGAAGACCTTGACGGCGTCAAGCTGCGCGTGATGCAAAACCCGGTGTTCCTGAGCAGCTTCAAAAGCCTGGGCGCCAACGCCGTCCCGATGGCCTTCGCCGAGCTGTTTGGCGCGCTCGAGACGCGTACCGTAGACGGCCAAGAGAACCCGTACAACACGATTGTGTCGAGCAAGTTCTACGAGGTGCAAAAGTACCTGACCGTGACCAACCACGTCTACAGCCCCTGGATCGTCACGGCAAGCAAGAAGTGGTGGGACCAACTCTCTTTGGCCGAGCAAAAAATCCTGCGCGATGCCGCCCAGGCCAGCCGCACTTTTGAGCGCCAAGACACGCGCGCCGAAGCGGCCAAAGCCATGGCCGACTTGCAGGCCAAGGGCATGCAGGTGAACGCCTTGTCGGCGACCGAGGCCGAGCGCATGCGCAGCAAGCTGACGGCGGTCTACGGTGAGATCGGCCAAGGCATTGGCATGGACTTGTGGAACGAGGCCCAGGCCGAGCTGCGCAAACTGCGCGCCAAGCCCTGAGCCCGCAAAGTGCGCAACGCCCAGGCCGGATTTGCGCAAGCCCTGTACAACAGCTTGGTCACGACGTACGCAAAAATCCACAGGTAGCGTTTTTCAACAAGCTCAGACGCTACAGGTAGTGTCTATCAACAAGGTTTGCGTAAGTCCTATTGGCAAAGGGCAAATACCACTAATTCATAGCTTTTATCGCTTAATACATACTATTTCAGCAATGTTTAAAACTGAAACTGATATAAATATAGCGGTAGCAGCTATTAAATAGATAGCAAACGCCGCTTACCTCCCTCAAACAACGCCGGCCACGCCCACAGCGTCGGCGGCGCTGCCTACACTGAACCCATGCAAGCCCACCCCACGCACCCCACCATCGTCGCGGTCACGCAGCGCATCCGCCAGCGCAGTGCGCCCGCCCGCCAAGCCTATCTGGCGCGGCTACACGCCTACGGCCAGCGGCCACGCAGCAGCGAGCGCATGGGTTGCGCCAATGTGGCGCATGCGTTTGCCGGTATTCCCAGCGATGACCGGCTGCGCATCGTGGCCCAGCACGCGCCCAACATCGGCATCGTCACTGCCTACAACGACATGCTGTCGGCGCACCAGCCGCTCCAGCATTACCCGGCCATGGTCAAACACGAGGCCGCGCTGTGGGGCGCCACCGCCCAGGTCGCAGGCGGCGTTCCCGCCATGTGCGACGGCGTCACCCAGGGCACGCCCGGCATGGAGCTCAGCCTGTTCAGCCGCGACACGATTGCCATGGCCACCGCGCTGGCGCTCAGCCACGACATGTTTGACGCCGCGTTGATGCTCGGCATCTGCGACAAAATTGTTCCTGGCCTGCTGATTGGGGCACTGCATTTCGGCCATCTGCCCACCGTCTTCGTGCCCGCCGGGCCCATGCCCAGCGGCCTGTCCAACAGCGCCAAGGCGCAGCTGCGCGAGCAGGCCGCACAGGGCTTGGTCAGCCGCGCCGAGCTGCTGCAAGCCGAGCAAGCGGCCTACCACGCCCCCGGCACCTGCACCTTTTACGGCACCGCCAACAGCAACCAAATGCTGCTCGAAGCGATGGGCTTGCAGGTGCCCGGCACCGCCTTTGTCGCCCCCGGCGGCGCGCTGCGCGAGGCCTTGACGCGCGAGGCTGCACGTTGCGTGCTGGGGATCAGCGCAAACACAGATGGCAGCAACAGCAATACCGCCAAAGACTGGCGCTGCCCACCGATTGGCCGGCTGGTGGACGAGCGCGCCATCGTCAACGCCATGGTCGCCCTGCTCGCAACCGGTGGCTCCACCAACCACCTGATCCACTGGGTGGCAGTGGCGCGCGCAGCCGGCCTCCAGATCGACTGGGACGACTTCGCCGCGCTGTCCGAGGCCGTGCCCCTGCTGGCCAGGGTCTACCCGAACGGTGCCGCCGACGTCAACCAGTTCCAGGCCGCTGGCGGCACCGGCTACGTGCTGGCCGAGTTGCTTGACGCCGGGCTGATGCACGCCGATGTGCTGACCGTGCGTGCCGGCGGCATCCGCGACTACACCGGCACGCCGCAGTTGGCGCCGCCCGCTGCTGCAGCTGCCACCGCTGCGCCGCTGCGCCTGCACTGGCAAGCCCCCGGCCCGAGCCGGGACGAGGCCATCGTGCGGCCCGTCAGCGCGCCCTTCGACGCCAGCGGTGGCCTCAAGCTGCTGCAAGGCAACCTGGGGCGCAGCGTCATCAAAATATCCTCGGTGCCGCTGGCCTGCCATGTGATCGAAGCCCCGGCGCGTATTTTTGACAGCCAAGAAGCGCTGCTGAACGCCTTCAACGCCGGCACGTTGGACGGCGATGTGGTCTGCGTCGTGCGCTGGCAAGGCCCGCAGGCCAACGGCATGCCCGAGCTGCACAAACTCACGCCGCCGCTGGCCGTCTTGCAAGGCAAGGGCTACCGGGTTGCGCTGCTGACCGACGGCCGCATGAGTGGCGCCTCGGGCAAGGTGCCAGCCGCCATCCACATCTCGCCCGAAGCCCTGGCCGGTGGCCCGCTGGCCAAGCTGCGCGACGGCGACATGGTTCGGCTGGACGCGCCAGCAGGCCGCTTGGACGTGCTGATCGACGCCGCCAGCTGGGCCGCGCGCACGCCGGCGGCCATGCCGGCCGCTTTGTTGCAAGCCAACAGCGTCGGCCTGGGGCGCGAACTTTTTGCCAACATGCGCCGCAACGCCAGCAGCGCCGAAGAAGGAGCTTGTTCATGGTTGTGAATCCCCCCCGCAGCGTCCCCTTGAGCGCCCAGGCGGTGCTGCGCGACGCGCCGGTGATCCCGGTGATCGTCTTGCACCAGCTGGCGCAGGCCGTGCCGCTGGCGCAGGCGCTGGTTGCCGGCGGCATCCGCATGCTGGAGGTGACGCTGCGCAGCCCGGCCGCGCTGGCCTGCATCGAGGCCATCGCGCGCGCTGTGCCCGAGGCCGTGGTCGGCGCGGGCACCGTGCGCAGCGCCGCCGACGCCCGCGCCGCCGCCAGCGCCGGTGCGCGCTTTGCCGTCAGCCCCGGCTACACGTCGGCCATCGGCCAGGCCTGCCGCGACCTCGGCCTGCCGCTGCTGCCCGGCGTTGCCACCGGCAGTGAAATCCTGCAAGCCCAGCAAGACGGCTATACCGATTTGAAATTCTTTCCCGCTCTGCAAGCCGGCGGAGTGGCCCTGTTGCAAGCCTGGGCCGGCCCGTTTGGCGATGTGTATTTTTGCCCCACGGGCGGCATCCAGGCCGACAACGCAGCGACCTTTTTGGCCTTGCCCAACGTGCTGTGCGTCGGCGGCTCATGGCTGGTGCCAGCCGACGCGCTGCACGCGCTCGACTGGGCTCGCATCACCGCGTTGGCACGTGCGGCCTGTCAGTTGCAGCGCTGACTTGGCCCACCCCCGAAGCGCCTGCGGCGCTCCCCCCTCAAGGGGGCGCACCTGGTGGCCTGGCAGAGCCAGCTCCACGGGTGCACTGGAAGGGGGGCGCGCGTCTCGCGGCGTGGTTTCATCGCTCGGGGTGCTTGGCCAGTGCATGAAAGTTAAGCCGGCAAGGGCTGGAGGGCTGGAGGGCGTCATGCGCTGCGCCGCATGACGGTGACGCGGGCGGCGATGCGGTCGCAGTCCAGCGCGTCGCCGGCGTTCGTCAAATAGACTTCCAAATCAGGCAAGGCCTGTGCCGAATGGCCTTGCACCGCGTAGGCCAGGCCACGGTCACGGTATTCCTCCCAGGCGTCGGGGCGCAGCACGATCAAGCGGTCTTGCACGGCAATCAGCCGCACCCAGTCTTCCTGCGCACGGTGGATTTCTTTCAGGTTGTGCAGCATCCGGGCAATGATGTCGCGTGGTGTGGCGCGCTGCAGGTACAGGCCCAAAGGCACATCAAAATCCGCCTCCAAGCCCCGGCGCCGCTGGTAGGGCTCGATCCGCTCGGACAGCTCTTCGCGCGACAGCGAGTGGCCGGTACAGGGGTCGATCACCACCTGGCCTTCGGGCACTTTGACCTTGAGCATGAAGTGGCCCGGGAAGCCAACCCCGTGCGCATCCAGCCCCAGGCCTCGGGCCAGCTCCAACCACAGCACCGCCAGCGACACGGGTATGCCCCGGCGGCTGCGCAGCACGGCATTCAGGTAGCTGTTGTCGGATGCGTAGTAGTCGTTGACATTGCTGCCAAAGCCCAGGTCGGCAAAGAAGAAATGGTTGAGCAGCCGCAGCCGCTGCAAGGCCGTGGCGTCAAAGGACAGGCGACGGCGCAGCCGCAGTTGCAACTGGTCAAGCTCGCCCAGCACCTGCTGCAAGTCGAGCGCAGGGTAGTCGTCTTGCGCCAGACTGGCCGCAGCCTCGAACAGCGGAAAGTGCGTATCGCTTTGCACCAAGCTGCCAAAATACTGCAGGTTTGTCAGGGGGGTAAGTTTGAGTTGCATATCCAGGCCCTAGTCAAGATACCTACTCAACGTGCGCCGACGATTTTCGGGAACCTTGGCAAACCCTTACAAGGCCAGCAAAGCGCACACATCAGCGCTTAAGCAGCTGACGCAGCTGAAAACCAGTGGCCCAAAGGGATGTAAAATAGATAGCAGAAGAGGTAATGAGAATAAGAGCCATAAGCCCAATACGCTTAAAAATTGTAGCCTGCAAAGCGGTCCATTCAAAGGCGTTTGCAACCCATAGCAAAAAAGTCGCCATCAAGACAGTCGCCAGCAAAACCTGCAACAACAAGCGCCCCCAACCCGGCAAGGGCTGGAAACTGCCCCGGCGCAGCAGCCCTATCAGCAACCACAGCGCATTGACCAAGGCACCGATGCCAATCGACAACGTCAGCGCGGCGTGCTGCAACAGCGGCACCAAAAAATAATTCAGCACCTGGGTCAACACCAGCACGGCAACGGCGATGCGCATCGGCGTGCGCATATCGTGGCGGGCATAAAAGCCGGGCGCCAACACCTTGATCGCAACAATTCCGACCAGGCCAACGCCGTAGCCGGTCAAGGCCAGCGTGGTCTGCTGCACATCCAAAGCACTGAACGCCCCGTAGTGGTAGAGCACCGCCACCAAGGGCTTGGCAAACACCAGCAGCGCCACCATGCACGGCAGCGCCAGCACCAGCACCCAGCGCAGGCCCCAGTCAAGCAGGGCCGAGTAACGCGCGCCGTCATCGAGCGCGCGGGCGCGGGCCAGCTGCGGCATCAGCACCACACCAAGTGCGACGCCGAGCAAAGCGGTGGGCAGCTCCATCAAGCGGTCGGCGTAGCTGATCCAGCTGACACTGCCGGTGGCCAAATGCGAAGCAATCTGGGTGTTGATCAGCAGGGATATCTGCGCCACGCTGACGCCTAGCAAGGCCGGCAACATCAGGCGGGCAACCTGGCGCGTGGTTGGGTCGGCCCAGGCTGCGCGTATGGCCGCCAGCCGCAGCCCCAACCGTGGCAGCAAACCGAGCCGGCGCAGGCCCCATACCTGCAAACCCAGTTGCAAAGCGCCGCCCACCATGACGCCCACGCACTGGGCAAAAATGGGCTCGATGCCGCGCTGCGCAAACCAGGGCGCGCCCCAAGTGATGGAGGCAATCAGCGCAATATTGAGCAGCACCGGCGAGGCTGCCGGTACGGCAAATTTCTTCCAGGTATTGAGAATGCCGCCGGCCAGCGCCACCAGCGACATGAAGCCGATGTAGGGGAACATCCAGCGCGTCATCAGCACCGCCGCATCAAAGCCCTCGGCGCTTTGGCGCAAGCCGCTGGCCATCGCCCACACCATCAGCGGTGCGGCCAACACCCCCAGCACGCACAGCGCCAGCAGCAGCCAGACCAGCAGCGTTGCGACATGGTCGATCAGCGCCTTGGCGCCGACATCACCATCGGCGGCCCGGGTCGCCGCCAGCACCGGCACAAAGGCCTGGCTGAAAGCGCCTTCGCCCAGCACCCGGCGGAACAAATTGGGAATGCGAAACGCGACATTGAAAGCGTCGGTCAACGCGCTGACGCCAAACACCGAAGCCATCAGCAGCTCGCGCACCAAGCCCGTCAGGCGCGAGGCCAAGGTCAGCAAAGAGACGGTAGAGGCGGACTTGAAAAGGGACACGGCAGCGAGTGTAACGGCTGGTGGCTGGCCTCAAAAGATGCGACCGCAGCGCCCAATCCAGCGCACGCTTATAATGGCGGGCTTTGCTGGCAACATCCTCAAACACCACAGGAACATCTACACATGGCAACCAAACCCAAAAAGAAGAACCCGCGCCTAGCGTCGGGCCGCAAGCGCGTCCGCCAGGACGTCAAAATCAACGCAGCCAACACCTCGCTGCGCTCCAAGTACCGCACAGCGGTGAAGAATGTCGAGAAGGCCTGCGCCGCTGGTGACAAGACCAAGGCCGCCGAAGCCTTCGCCCGCGCCCAAAGCGTGGTCGACATCATTGCCGACAAGGGTATCTTCCACAAAAACAAGGCCGCCCGCGACAAGAGCCGCCTTGCCGCCCGCGTCAAGGCCCTCGCCCTGGCACCGGTTGCAGCCGCAGCCGCTTAAACCACACCTTTAAGCAACACGCCCGGACTGCCCGCAGTCCGCCGTTTTGTCGGGTGCGCTGCCAGCAAAGCAAAAAAACCGCAAAAACCGCCTACGGGCGGTTTTTTTGTGCCCGGCATCCGGCGCCGGGCTTGGAATTATTTTCATGGGCTGGGCCAACCCCAGCGCACGCGTTGATGCGCCATGTTTGCGCAAGCCCTGCCTTTGTTTTTATAGCTGCTTACGCTTAAGCAGCATTGTTTTTATAACAAAACATCATTAAAACTATTAAAACAAAGCGCTGAAAGCTATAATATATATAGCAAAAAGAAACCAAGCTGATTTTACACCGCAGCCACCAAGCCGCAGCAGCAGCCTCAGCCTGTCGGCGGATCGGGCAGCAAGCAGGCCTCGACCAGCTGCAAATCATTGTCCCGCGCAAAGCTCAGCGCAAAATCCCAGGCCATCACCTCGTGCTCGCGCAGCGCGCTGTTGAGGATCACGCACTTGACGCCGTTGATCGCCGTCGGCACGCACCAAGGCGAATAGCTCAAATGGCTGCCGGGCTGCGCGCCACCCGGACGAAACGGGCTCAACACCCCCGCCAGCCGCTCGGCCCAGTCGCTCGGGCGAAAAGGCTTGCCGTCACTGGTGACACCTTGGATAAAGAGTTCTTGGGCGTTAGAAAAGGGCATAGGGTACAAGGCGCGCAACGCGCACAAGGCGGCCACAGGAAGTGTCGCGTTGGTTACTGCGCAGCCGGCCATTCTAACTCTTATATAAGACCCGCAAACTTCTCTCAGCCCTGGCGCACACCGTGGCCGGCTGCACGCACGAGCGGGCACGATCAATTGCGGCCTGCCAAGGCCTGCCAAAGCCAGCCGCTGCGCGCCAGCCCCGGCATGGGCCGATGTGAAATTGGCCAGCCGAGGCGCCGCGCCAGCCCCTAGAATCTGCGCTCAGCGCACGCGCGTCGCTGCCTCCTCTGCCCCCCGCTGGGGGGATTTTTTGAACAGCTTGTTGGAGATCTGTATGTCCGCCTCAGTCCTGGCCGCCTCGCCCCACACCATGAACACCTATGGCCGCCTGCCGCTTGCACTTTCCCACGGGGAGGGAGTTTGGCTGTGGGACGTGAACGGCAAAAAATACCTGGACGCACTGGCCGGCATCGCCGTCAACACGCTGGGCCACAAGCACCCGCAATTAGTGCCTGCGCTGCAAGACCAGATTGCCAAGATCATCCACAGCTCGAACTATTACCACGTCCCGCTGCAAGAAACGCTGGCGGCCAAGCTGGTCGAGCTGTCGGGTCTGACGAATGTGTTTTTCTGCAACTCCGGGCTCGAAGCGAATGAGGCAGCACTCAAGCTGGCGCGCAAGTTCGGCCACGACAAGGGCATTCAAAAACCCGAGATCGTGGTCTACGAAAAAGCCTTCCATGGCCGCAGCATCGCCACCCTCAGCGCCACCGGCAATAGCAAGATCCAAGAAGGCTTTGGCCCCCTGGTTGACGGCTTTATCCGGGTACCGGTGAACGACATCCCCGCCTTGCAACGTGCCACCAAGGGCAACCCCAACGTGGTCGCCGTGTTCTTCGAGACAATCCAGGGCGAAGGCGGCGTCCATGCGATGCAAATCGACTACCTGCAACAGGTGCGCAAACTCTGCGACCAGCACGACTGGTTGCTGATGATCGACGAGGTTCAATGCGGCATGGGCCGCACCGGCAAATGGTTTGCCCACCAATGGGCCGGCATCCAGCCCGACGTGATGCCCCTGGCCAAAGGCCTGGGCTCGGGCGTGCCGATTGGCGCTGTGGTGGCCGGGCCGAAAGCGGCCCACATCTTCCAGCCCGGCAACCACGGCACCACCTTTGGCGGCAATCCGCTGGCGATGCGGGCCGGCGTCGAGACCATCCGCATCATGGAACAAGACCGCCTGCTAGAGAACGCCGCTGCGGTGGGCGCCCACCTCAAAGCAGCGCTGCTCGCAGCACTCGGCCCCTTGGCCGGGGTGCGCGAGATTCGCGGCCAAGGCCTGATGCTTGGCATTGAGCTAGACCGTCCCTGCGGCGCGCTGGCAGGGCTGGCCGCCGACGCCGGGCTGCTGCTCAGCGTCACCGCCGACAGCGTGATCCGGCTGGTGCCGCCGCTGATCCTCAGCCGCGCTGAGGCCGACCACATCGTCGCCATCCTGGCCCCGCTGGTCACTGCCTTCTTGGCAAGCAGCACGCAGGCCTGCGCATGAGCACGCCCAGCCAGCCGCTGCGGCATTACCTTCAGTTCAGCGACCTCAGCGCCGACGAAACCCTCTATGTGTTCGACCGTGCCGCGCTGATCAAACGCAAGTTCAAGCATTACGAAAAACACCTGCCACTGAGCGACCGCACGCTGGCGATGATTTTCGAGAAAGCCTCGACCCGCACCCGCGTCAGCTTCGAGGCCGGCATGTACCAGCTCGGCGGCTCGGTGGTGCACCTGACCACCGGCGACAGCCAGCTGGGACGCGCCGAACCCATCGAAGACAGCGCCAAAGTCATCAGCCGCATGGTCGACCTGGTGATGATCCGCACCTTTGCCCAGACCAAGATCGAGGCCTTCGCCGCGCACTCGCGGGTGCCCGTCATCAACGGCTTGACCAACGAATTCCACCCCTGCCAAATTCTGGCCGACATCTTCACCTACATCGAGCACCGGGGCTCGATCCAGGGCAAGGTCGTGGCCTGGGTCGGCGACGGCAACAACATGGCCAACAGCTGGCTGCAGGCCGCCGACAGCCTGGGCTTCACCTTGCACCTGAGCACCCCCAGCGGCTACGAAGTTGACCAAGCGGTGGCCGGCCAGCAGCGCGCACGCGCCAGCTACAAAGTCTTCCATGACCCGATGCAAGCCTGCGCCGGTGCCGACCTGGTCACCACCGACGTCTGGACCAGCATGGGTTATGAGGCCGAAAACGAGGCGCGCAAACAGGCCTTTGCCGACTGGTGCGTAGACCCCGAAATGATGGCTGTCGCCAAGCCCGACGCACTCTTCATGCACTGCCTGCCCGCCCACCGGGGCGAAGAGGTAGACGCCGACGTGATCGACGGCCCGCAGTCGGTGGTCTGGGACGAGGCAGAAAACCGCATGCATGTGCAAAAAGCGCTCATGGAATTTTTGCTGCTCGGGCGCTTGGATTAAGCCCGGCCCGCCGATGGCGGCGGATCTGTGGGCAGCTCGGTCTATTTTCAGCCACCGTTGGTATTTACCGACACCCGCGCTTCACCAGGCGGGCAAACTGGCGGGCCTTAGCCACAACCCGAGAAAACGCCGATGTGCCCCCAAGCCCATAGTGCAAATCCTGGCAGCGACGCCGCGCCCGGTTTATCCCCCGCCGACATCGTGCTGGCAGAGAAAGCCCAGCTCGACTTCAGCCAGTCCATGAGTTACGGCGACTACCTGCAACTGGATGCCATCCTGGGTGCGCAGCATCCGCGCTCGCCCGCCCACGACGAAATGCTGTTCATCGTGCAGCACCAGACCAGCGAACTTTGGATGAAACTGATGCTGCACGAGCTGCGTGCCGCCACCACCCTGGTCGCGCAAGACGAGCTGGCTAGCGCCTTCAAAATGTTGGCACGGGTGGGCAAAATCATGGAGCAACTGGTCCACGCCTGGGACGTACTGGCCACCATGACACCGCCGGAATACAGCGCCATGCGGCCCTACCTCGGCAGCTCCAGCGGCTTTCAGAGCTACCAATACCGCTGCATCGAATTTGCGCTCGGCAACAAAAACCGGGCCATGCTCAAGCCGCACCAGCACCACGCCGACCGGCTGGCGCTGGTGCAGGCCGCATTGGAGGCACCGTCCCTGTACGACGAAGCCCTGCGCCTGCTGGCGCGGCGCGGCCTGCCCGTGCCCGCCAGCCACACCGAGCGCGACTGGAGCCAGCCCTATGCCGAGAGCGACGCCGTCGAGCAGGCCTGGCTCATGGTCTACCGCGACCCCAAAAAATACTGGGACCTGTACCAATTGGGCGAAGAACTGACCGATATTGAAGACAGCTTTCGCCTCTGGCGCTTTCGCCACGTCACCACCGTCGAGCGGGTGATTGGCTTCAAACGCGGCACCGGCGGCAGCGCCGGCGTCAGCTACCTGCGCAAGATGCTGGACGTCGTCTTGTTCCCAGAGATTTGGAAGCTGCGCACGGATTTGTAGCCGATCAAAACTTACCGCGCAGCAAGCATGGCACAGGCGGTAAAGAACGGGCTAAAGGCGGCCTAAAAGCGGCCCAAAGATCACCTCCACCAGCGCACCCAGGCCCACGGCATCCGCCGTGTGGCAGCGGCCCACCTCGGACTTGTTCGAGATCTGCTGGTACCCGACGTCCCCCAAGCTGACGTCGGCAATCGTGTTGCCGCAGCCTTGCAACGGCCATGTTTTCGGCCATGTCTTCAGGCCATAGAACACAAAGAAGTTGACGCCGATGCCCTGCGGCGTCCACCCGTCTGTTGCGAGATCGCTTGCGCACCGTCCCACAGAGCGTTGCGACGCGAACCCATCACATTCGAGCGCATACCACACGCAAGCGCTCATGACTGAGCCCTCGGACGCATTCAAACATCGAATGGCGCGCAACGTTGCACAGTGAGAGTGCCTTGAAGACGTGCACGTCCAAAAAATTGATGCACATCAAAATAAAAGTTACATGTAGAAATACTTGATGTACATCAAAGTGCAAGGTGTTTTTTTCCATAAAAATAGACAGCACCCGCATAAAAATAATCCCATAGCACAACACTTTCAATACGCTTCCACCCGATTTTTGCATGCAGCAAAAACACCTCTTGGAGAATCTCGTGACTTTTAAAAGAAGTAAAAGCGGACAAAAATTCATTGCCCGAAACCGTGCACCCCG
>JAYVXE010000241.1:0-5637 GCA_043785395.1 Burkholderiaceae bacterium
GACGAGCGCACCCCTTCCAGTGCACCCGTGGAGCTGGCTCTGCCAGGCCACCAGGTGCGCCCCCTTGAGGGGGGAAGCGCCGCAGGCGCTTCGGGGGTGGGTCAAGTTCACCCTTGAGGGGGGAAGCGCCGCAGGCGCTTCGGGGGTGGGCCAATGAACACGGATAATCCCCGCCTACATGGCACTCATTACCCTACTCGACGCCCAACTGGCCTTTGGACACGTCGCTCTTCTCGACCACGCCGACTTCTCACTTGAATCCACGGAACGGGTCGGCCTGATTGGCCGCAACGGCGCGGGCAAGTCCTCTATGCTCAAAATCCTCGCCGGCCTGGAAAAGCCCGACGACGGTGTGTTGCAGCTGCAAACCGGTTTGCGCGTGACCTATGTCGCGCAGGAGCCGAGTCTGGAGCCGCAGGCGACGGTGTTCGAGGCCGCCAGCGTCGGCTTGGCCAGCGTGATTCAGGCGCGCGACCAGTATTTGTCGGGGGCCGATGGGCTGGACCTGGACGCCTTGCAGTCGCAAATCGAGGCCTACGACGCCTGGAACTGGGAGCAGCGGGTGGAGGAAACCCTGCACCGCTTGCACCTGGAGCCAACGGCCTTGGTCGGCACGCTGTCGGGCGGCACCAAGAAACGTGTTGCCCTGGCGCAGGCGCTGGTGGCGCAGCCCGATGTTTTGCTGCTCGATGAGCCGACCAACCACCTGGACTTGGACTCGATTGAGTGGCTCGAAGACTTGCTGATTGCCTTCAAAGGCAGCATCGTCACCATCACCCACGACCGCAGTTTCTTGAACCGGGTGGCAACCCGCATTGTGGAGCTCGACCGGGGCCGGCTTGGCTCTTATCCTGGCAATTTTGAGCAGTACGTGCTTCAAAAAGAAGAGCAAATGGCGCAAGAGGCGGTGATCAACGCCAAGGCCGACAAGCTGCTGGCGCAAGAGGAAATCTGGATTCGTAAAGGCGTCGAAGCCCGGCGCACACGCAGCCAAAGCCGCATCACCCGGCTGCAAGACCTGCGCGCTGGCCGTGCCGAGCGCCGCAGTGCGCAGGGCAGCGTCAACATGGACGTGGCGCAGGGGCAAAACAGCGGCAAGATCGTGGCCGAGCTGACCGAGGTGGGCAAGGCCTTTGGCGACAAGCTGATCGTCAAAAACTTTAGCGCAACGATTGTGCGCGGCGACAAAATCGGACTGCTTGGCCCCAACGGCGCAGGCAAGACTACGCTGCTCAAGCTGATTTTGGGCGAGTTGCAACCCGACAGCGGCAAGATCCGCCAAGGCGCGAACCTGCAAGTGGCCTACTTTGACCAGATGCGCAATGCGCTTGATCTGGACGCCACGCTGGAGGATTTCATCAGCCCCGGCAGCGAGTGGATCGAGATTGGCAACCAGCGCAAGCACGTCAAAAGCTATCTGGGCGACTTCTTGTTCTCGCCCGCCCGTGCCAACTCGCCCGTGCGCTCGCTCTCGGGCGGCGAGCGCAACCGGCTGCTGCTGGCGCGCCTGTTTGCCCGCCCGGCCAACGTGCTGGTGCTCGATGAGCCGACCAACGACCTCGACATCGACACCTTGGAGCTGCTCGAAGACCTGCTGCAAAGCTACGACGGCACGGTGTTCCTGGTCAGCCATGACCGGACTTTCATGGACAACGTCGTGACCAGCACGCTGGCGTTTGAGGGCGACGGGCTGTGGCGCGAATACGAGGGCAGCGTGCAAGACTGGCTGATACAGTCTAAGCGCGCCCGCGATATTGCAGCGCAAAGGCTGGCCAGCGGCGGCGCGGCGGCAACGCCAAGCCCTGCGCTTAAAAGCAATGATAAAAAAGTCGTGGACGGCATATCTGATAAGCAAAGTTCGCTACCAAAAAAGAAGCTTAGCTACAAAGAGCAGCGTGAGCTCGACGGCTTGCCCGCGCAGATTGCCGCGCTAGAGGCCGAGCAGGCCGACATCCAAAATGCACTCGCTGATGGCAGCCTGTACGCCAGCGACGGCGCCCGTGCCAACCAGCTGCTGGCGCGCGGCCAGGCGATCGAAGAAGCCTTGATGGCGGCGCTGGAGCGCTGGAGCGCCTTGTCTGAATAGTTGTATGCCGGTGCGCTGCTGGCGCAGCGCAGGCCGCTAAACTGTACGCCCATCCAGTCGTTTTTTTGCATGTCCATCTCTACCGTTGCCCAGTCTGCGCTTGACGCCTTCGACCTTGTTGTCAAGGCGACCGGTGATTTTCGCCCGCGCCCCGGCCAGCGCCTGATGGCGCAAAGGGTGGCGCAGACCTTGGCCGAACCTGACCTGGGCAAGCTGGAGGAGGGCGAGCAGCCGCTGCGCTCGATTGCCGTGGTCCAGGCCGGCACGGGGGTTGGCAAGTCGCTGGCCTACTGCGCGCCGGCCATTGCTCTGGCTTTGGCCCGCAACACCCGGGTGTTGATTTGCACCGCCACCGTGGCGCTGCAAGAACAGCTGGTGGGCAAAGATTTACCGGCCTTGGCGGCCCTGTTGCCGCAGCCGTTTCGTTTTGGCCTGGCCAAGGGGCGCGGGCGCTATGTCTGCAAGCTCAAGCTGGCGCGGTTGACGCAGACTGCGCTGGAACACGGTTTGGGTGATGGCGACGACTTGGGCGACGGCGATGGTGATTTTTTCCCCGACACGCTGAGCAGCGCACCGCCCCAGCTCAAAGAAGACCGTATCCAGCTGTACCGAGGCATGGCGCAAGAGCTGGCCAGCGGGAGCTGGGACGGCGACCGCGACAGTCTGCAAGATCAGCCCGAGGCGTTCGCCTGGAGCCCCGTGGCGGCCGACTCCAGCTCGTGCACCGGCAAGCATTGCCCGGTGTTCAGCCGTTGCAGCTATTTCGAGAAGCGCAAAGAACTGGTCGGCGCGCAGGTGATTGTGGCCAACCACGACTTGCTGCTGTCCTCGCTCGGTACGCGCTTGCTGCCCGAGCTCGACAACTGCCTGCTGGTGCTGGACGAAGCCCACCATTTGCCCGCCGTGGCGCTCGACCACTTTGCCTGCACGATGGACTTGAGCCGCACCGCCTGGCTCGATGTGCTGGCCAGCCGGGCCAAGCGCATTGGCGGCTTGATGGCGGTGCCAGAAGCTGCCGATGTGCCGCGCCTGGCGCAGCAAATCCGGCAAACCCTGTTCGCCCTGAGCGTTTTGGTGCAAGACCATTACCGGGCTGAGCTGGACGCGGCCCAAGGCGTTGCCAACCGCTACGCCCCGATCCGGGTGCGGCTGCCACGCGGCCTATTGCCGGAAGATTTTGACGAGCCACTGCGCCTGGTGTCGGTGACCGCCGAAATCTTCCTAGACGCCCTGCGCGCTATCTCCAAAGAGCTGCGCAGCCAAATGCGCGAGCTGCCCGACGAGGCACGGCGGCTGTCGGTGCTGTATGCGCAAATCGGCGTCCTCTCGCCCCGGCTGGAGCAGGTGCAAAGCGCGGTGCAACTGCTGCTGCGCGAGGTGGCCGAGTCGGATACGCCCGCCGATCCGGGCGAGGCCAGCAAAGCGGCCGCACTGGGCGCGCCGCCAGTGGCGAAATGGTTTAGCTTTGAGCCCGGCACTGGCGCCGACGCTGGCACGCTGGTGGTGCAGGCGCACGCCAGCCCCATCCTGCCGGGCAGCCTGTTGCGGGCGCGGCTGTGGCCGTCGGTGCGCGCCGCCGTGCTGACATCGGCCACCTTGACCAGTTGCGGACACTTTGATTTTTTCCTGCGCGAGTCCGGCCTGCAAGACGACGCGGCTTTGAGCACGCTCGAAGTCGAGAGCCCGTTCGACTACGCCGTGCAAGGCCAGTTCATCACCGTCGAGACCGTTGCCGACCCGCGCCAGGCCGCCGCCTTTACCGCCGAGATGGTGCAGGCACTGCTGCTTGATTTGGCCCAGGTGGCGCACGGCGCCTTGGTCTTGTTCACGTCGCGGGCGCAAATGCAGCAAGCGGTGGAGGCCTTGGCGCAGGCGCCCAAGGCCTTGCGCAGCACCGTGCTGGTGCAGGGCGAGTTGCCACGCCAGCGGCTGATCCAGCAGCACCGCGAACGGGTCGAAGCCGGACAGGCCTCGGTGATTTTTGGCATGCAGTCTTTTGGCGAAGGCCTGGACTTGCCCGGCCAGCTGTGCGAGAGCGTCTTCATCACCAAACTGCCGTTTGCCTCGCCCGATGACCCGGTCAGCGAGGCCCGCGCCGAATGGCTGCGCAGCTCTGGGCGCGACCCGTTCAGCGAACTTGTCGTGCCCGCCACGGCGGTGCGGCTGGCGCAATGGGCGGGACGGGCGATTCGCAGCGAAACCGATAAATCCCTGGTGTACTGCTACGACCGCCGCCTGGTCGCAACCAGCTACGGCCAGCGCTTATTGCAAGGCCTGCCCGCCTTCGCCCTGCTGCGCCGCGACGCGCAGGGGCGGCTGGCGACGCTGGCGCGCCCGGTGTGGGCCGCAGAGGCGAAGCGGGGTGCTTCGTGAACGCTGGTCGGGAACCGCCACTAAGTGATGGCGAGGACGCGGTATTGCTTTGATCGGCCATGGGTATCAATATTTTGATGCTGGTTTGCAAAGCAAGAATGGTCGCCAAAGTGGATTGGCCTAAAGTTCTTATGAGGGTTTACTTAAGAGCTTGCGCAAGTATATTTTTTCACCCGTTTGAATGGGTATAAATAATGGGTTGTCAGGCGATGTATTGCTTGGCACAACTCTAGAAGGATGCTTGGCCAGTGGTGTGTGGCCTTGGTTGTGGAAGACGAAGTAGCGGCGCGGCCAGGTGCTGATGGATTTTTTCTCGCAGTAATTGCGGAGCAAGGAGTCCAAATAGTCTAAAAAACAATGCGCGTTGCGAAATTGCTGTGCCACGGCATGGCGGGTGGGTTCGCTGGATTTTAGTTCAATACAAAGAATGAAAGGCTCGCCATCGACTTCGCAAAATGCCACGGAGTCACAGGCACGGTGCAGGCTGTCGTGGGCGGCAAAGAGTGCGGTGCCAGGAAAGCCGCACTCGTCGTATTTGATGGCGAATGCGGAGGAGCCGACGCTGACAATATGCACGGCTTTCAGTGTGGCTTGCCGTCCTTTTTCTTCCACACTGAGCGTGCCGCCTGTGCTGGAATAGAATTTATGGGAGTGTATGAGCGATTTGATCATGCCCAGCGTCTGGGTTATCGCCATTACACAGCACCGTAACGTAAGGCATCTTGGATTTTTTCCATCGCTATGATGGTGCTGTCAAAAATATCGGCAGCCAATCCTAACTTGGCATCGGGGACAATGCATTCCAACGTAGAGATGGCCCCTCTTTTTGATTTTCCTGCGGCATTGCGTGGCTTGCCGTTGGCCACGTAGAGTCGAATTTGGTCAGTCCGCAAACATTCGTCCAGGGTATAGCCAAATGCTTGTCGTGCCTGTGCTACATGTGGCTCTTCGCGGGCCAGCATGGTGAGTGTATTGAATTCACGCAGCATGGTATCGCTGTGGGTGGTGATAAGTACGTTTACACGCAAATTGACCAATTTGGCCAAAAAACGGGCAAAAGAACGCTGGTTTTCTGGGTGTAAGTTAAGTTCGGGTTCGTCCACCAAAAGCATGTGACCGGTGGCCGCCAGGGCTTTGAGCCAATACCAAATAACGACCAGGCTACGGGCTGCGCTAGA
>JAYVXE010000242.1:0-5634 GCA_043785395.1 Burkholderiaceae bacterium
CGTGGCGGCAATTTTGATCAACACGCGCTCAGCGGCAATGCCCTCGGCGCGGTACAGCGCCACGATGCGCTCGGCCCGTCGCACGGTGGCCGCAGTATCAAAGCTCAGCTGGGCGTCGACTTCGGTCGATACCCGGCCCGGAACAAGCTGCAAAATCTCACAACCAAAGCGCACCAGCAAGCGGTCCATGACCTCGTCCAGCGCTTGCCCCACACAGCGTGCCACGGTGTCACGCAACAAGGGTGCGTAAGCCGTTTGCTGTACTGCTTTGAGGATCAGCGATGGGTTGGTGGTGGCGTCTTGTGGGCGAAACTGCGCCAATTGCAGAAAATCGCCGGTATCGGCGACCACGGTGGTGAATTGCTTCAGGGCTTCGAGTTGGTTCATTGCGTACCGTTACAAACAAGGCCTAGATCCACCGGCCTGCGTGATACCACCTGTGCATGGATGGTCAGCACGCGAACCATGGGTTTTGGCGTAAATCGTGACAAAAAACTGCGAATTCCACGCAGCGACGCTAAAGGATACCGGAAATAAGCAGGGCCAACTCCGCTCTCGCCAGCCCTCTGCGAGAAGGCGGCTGGGGTCATACACAAGGCATCCCTCGGGCAGCGCCGGTACACGCACGGATACACGCACAGATACAGCTGTTGCAGCGCTGCACATGGGCCAAGCCCGTTACAGTGCAACACTTGATCCACCATCCCCATCGCCCCATGAGCTTTGATCTTGTTTTATTCGGCGGCACCGGTGACCTGTGCTGGCGCAAACTGATGCCAGCGCTGTTCCAAGCCTTTCGCCATGGCAGCCTTGCGGGTTCGGGCCGCATCATTGGCGTCGGGCGCGAGGATTTGAGCGATACGCAGTACCGGGCGCTGATCCAGTCGCGCTTTGAAGCCATCGAAGGGGCCAAGCGCCCATCACCCGAGGAGTTCGCCCAATTCGCCAAATTCGCCTCGATGCTGCATTTTTTGCGCATGGACCTGTCCCGCCCCGGGGATTACCAAGCCTTGGCGGCACTGCTCAAGGCCCGGCCGGCCAAGACCGTCGTGATGTATTTGGCCACCGCGCCGTCGCTGTTCACCACCGTGGTCGAGCAAATCGCCGCCGTCGGACTGAACGGGCCCCAGGTCCGCCTGGTGCTGGAAAAACCACTGGGCCATGACCTCGCCTCCAACCAGGCCATCAATGCCGCTGTGCGCCAAGTTCTGCATGAGCAGCAGGTGTTCAGAATTGACCACTACCTGGGCAAGCCCTCGGTGCAAAACCTGTTTGCACTGCGTTTTGGCAACGCCTTGTTCGAGCCACTGTGGCGGCGTGAACATATTGCCAACATCCAAATCACCATGGCCGAAGACCTGGGCGTCGAAAAGCGCGGCGCGTTCTACGACCAAACCGGCGCACTGCGCGACATGGTGCAAAACCATGCCTTGCAATTACTCTGTGCGCTGACGATGGAGCCCCCCATCAACGCCAGCGCCGACGCGATACGCGATGAAAAGCTCAAAGTTTTGCGCTCGCTCCAGCCTTGGAGTGACGAAACCCTGGCCCGCCATGTGGTGCGCGGCCAGTACAGCGCTGGCAGCGTGGGGGGCAAGCCAGTGCCGGGCTACCTTGACGAGCCCGGCGTCGCCGCCGACAGCCGCACCGAAACCTTTGTCGCGCTGCGCGCCGAAATTGCCAACTGGCGTTGGGCCGGTGTCCCGTTTTATCTGCGCACGGGCAAGCGGCTGGGCGCGCGTGATGCCCGCATCGAAGTCAACTTCCGCGCCACACCGCATGCAATTTTTTCTGGGCCGCTCGGCCTGGCCAACAAGCTCGTGATCAACCTACAACCCAGGGATGGGCTGGAGCTGCATTTGCTCGCCCACGATCAGAGCAAACGCCAATCGCCCCGCAGCGACACGCTCTCGCCGGTGCAGCTGGACCTGGATTTTGACAAACGCTTTGGCTCGGAGCGCGTAGGCGCCTACGAGCGGCTGCTGCTCGATGTGATCCACGGTCGGCTCAACCTCTTTGTCCGCAGCGACGAGCAAGAAGCCGCGTGGCGCTGGGTTGAGCCCATCCTCGACAGCTGGAGCAGCAGCAGCCCCCGCCCCTACGCCGCTGGCAGCTGGGGCCCCAGTGCAGCCAGCGCCATGATTGCACGCGATGGCCACTGCTGGAGTGAAGAGGCCTGAGGCGAATTCCCACCAGCGTTAACACCACGCCCCAGCGCATCGCAAAAAACCAGCCCAGCACGAAAAAAGCCACCGCACCCTAAGGTGCGGTGGCTTTACGAGTTTTGATATCCAACGGCTGGGCCTAGGCCCAGCCTGGAAAATCAGAACGAGTGGCGCATGCCGATGCCGTACAGGCGGTTGGTGCGGCTGTCCAGCGAGGTGTTAGCCAGATCGCCTTGGTTCTTGATCTTGGTTTGGTTGAAGCCAACATAAGCGTCGGTACGCTTAGAGAAGCTGTAAGCTGCTTCCAGACCGAAAGAGTCGTTGGCAGAGTTTTGGCTTTGCTTCGAACGGCCATACTGGGCCTTCAGGGTGGTTGCGCCCAGAGGAGCGGAAACACCCACGAAGTATTCCTTGTACTTAGGTGCATTCACACCACCGCTGCGAATTTGCGACTCGTTGTAGCCAGCGCCGATTTTCACAACCTTCAGGTCATACGCACCACCAACCAAGGTGTTGCGCAGCACATTGCGGCCATTGTTGGCTGCACGTGCGCCCATAGCGTCTTCTTGGTGAACCAAGCTCACCAGGATGGGGCCGTTGGCGTAGGTTGCTGCCAAGCTGTAAGAATCATTGGCGCTGATATCGGTATTACCCGTCTTGTTCTTGTTCTCGCCCATGCCGTAAACAACAGCACCGGAGAAGCCGCCGTAGATTGCGCTTTGGAACTTGATCGAGTTGTTGGTACGTGCGTTGTAGCCGCGCCATGCGCCCATGCTAGCTTTAGCATCGGTAGCAGGGTTGTCGTTGTGGCTGGCACTGCCGACGACGTCAAAGCTGCTGTTGCCTTGCAGCGACAGAGCCGTCATGGTGTCATAGTAAGCGCTCTTTTGACGACCCAGGGAGACCGTACCGAAAGCGGTCTTCAGACCCACGAAAGCTTGGCGACCAAACAGTGCGCCGCCTTGTGCGGAGGCACCGTCATCCAGGCTAAAGCCGGACTCGAACTGGGCAATAGCAGCCAAGCCGCCACCCAGATCTTCATTGACCTTCAGACCCCAACGGCTGCCGCTCAGGCCGCCGGAATTCACCACAGTTTGGGTTGCGCCGTTAGCGCGCTTCGAGCCCACAAAGCCATCGGCCACGCCGTACAGGGTGACAGTCGATTGGGCGGATACAGCGCCAATGACCGACATGGCGGCCAGAGCAACTAGAGACTTTTTCATTACAGATTTCTCCAAGGTTAAACATTTAGCGCCGGTCCGGGAGTCTGCATATTGCATGGTCCACATCAAGCTTACCGGGCCAACCTCCTTAGCGGGAAGTTGGCTCTATTGCACCAGACCTGTGGTGCTTTCGCAAAGGAATTGCGAGAAGCAACAAGTTTAAACACACATTCCGTTGTACCGACACAACGACCACCGCAAAAATGCACCAAAATAGTGCAAAACCCAGGCGCTGCGGCTGGCTTCATCGCCTGCACTTTGCGGTCTCTGTGGCTGTGCGACCCGACCCCAAAATGGCCCCACCACAGGTACACGCGAGCCGCCCAGCCGCAGCCTGCACGCCACATGCGCGCTGCATGCAGGTTGCATGTGGCATACAGTGGCGGCTTGGGCCCCGCCCGCTCGCCCCCTTCCGTCTTATTGAGGACTTACGCAAAGCGACTCCAGGCAAGGCACCCCGACGCAGACAGTACTGGCGGGCGGCCAGGAGGGGGAACGCCGCTGGGGACGTTTTGCGTAAGTCCTATTATTTTGAGCCCCATCCATGGACAAGTACATCACCGCCGCCGACACCGCCTTGCGCACCTTGTTTGCCAACCCACGTGCCAGCCAGCCCTCGCCGGCTCTCGCACACGAAGAAGCCGCGCTCAGTCTGTCGCAAAAAAAACACGCCGCAGCTTTGATGCGGGTCAACCATGTGGGAGAAGTCTGCGCGCAGGCCCTCTATACCGCGCAGGCTGCGGTGACCAAGGATCCGGAGCTGCGCACGCACTTGCTGCAAGCTGCGCGCGAAGAGCTCGACCATCTGGCCTGGTGCCAGCAACGGCTGCAAGCCCTTGACGGCCATGCCAGCCGGCTCAACCCGCTGTGGTTCGCTGGTGCTTTTGCGCTCGGCGTGCTGGCCGCCAAGGTCAGCGACCGCGCAAGCCTTGGCTTTGTCGTCGAAACCGAGACCCAGGTCGCCGCGCACTTGCAAAGCCATTTGCTGCAGTTGCCCAGCGAAGACCTGGCATCTCGCGCTGTGGTGGCGCAGATGCGCGAAGACGAGGTGCGCCACGCCGACGCCGCCCGCGCGGCCGGTGCCCTGGAGTTGCCCGCAGCGGTCAAGGCCTTGATGCGCAGCGCCGCCAAGGTCATGACGCGCACGGCCCACTACATCTGACTGCGCGGCCGCCCGGCGGCGCGCAGGCTCAGGCGGGCAGCAGCACGAACCCTGTCGTAATTTCTGCCGTCTTGCCCAGCATGATGCTGGCCGAGCAGTATTTTTCGTGGCTCATGGCGATGGCGCGCTCGACCGCTGCCACCGGGATGTCTTTGCCGGTGATGGTGAATTGCATATGGATTTTGGTAAAGACTTTGGGGTCGACCTCGGCGCGCTCGGTGCTGAGCTTGACCGAACAGCCCCGCACGTCATGGCGCCCGCGCTTGAGGATCAGCACCACGTCGTAGGCCGTGCAAGCGCCGGTGCCCGCCAAGACGGCCTCCATCGGTCGCGGCGCCAGGTTTTGGCCGCCGTTGTCGGGCTTGGCCGCGTCGGGGGCGCCGTCCATGGCCAGCACGTGGCCGCTGCCCGTTTCGGCCACAAAACCCATGCCGGAGCGCGTTCCTGCCGCGCCGGTCCAACTGACTGTGCATTCCATCGCCATCGCGTTCTCTCTTTCATCGTTGATTGCCAGGCCCACGTCTTACGCACCAACCCTTGGGCGGCACCGCGCAGACTTGCAGGCCTAAGTTTTTTCAAAAACTGTTGGATTTTCGCCCAATTTTGCACAAAAACAGCAGTTGCCGACCCCCCTGTTTTGGCAAGGCCGCAAATTATCGCTACACTCGGGCCATCGCATCGGGGAAATTTTCCAGATGCACCACTTGTCTCCTCCACCTCTTCTTTTGGTGGATTTAGCCCCAAGTCTCACGACTCGGGGCTTTTTTTTGCCCTGCCTCCCTGTGCCCTGTACCCTGGAGTTGCCCCCTCACAACCCGGCCTTGGCCGCCGTTGCGCGTATTCTTGTCGCCAGAATCCTTGCTATGGATTGAGCCTTTCACCCATTCAAACCCGCTGTTGGGGGCTGAAAGCGCTCCACGCCCGGCGGCCCAAGCGCCGCCTCCAAGATGACTTCAAAGCTTATGACTGCACCGCTGACCCCTGCTGACTACCTTAAAAAAATCCTCACTGCGCGGGTCTACGACGTCGCCGTTGAGTCCGACCTGACGCTGGCCAAAAATCTGAGCCTGCGCCTGCGCAACCA
>JAYVXE010000243.1:0-5628 GCA_043785395.1 Burkholderiaceae bacterium
GCTCGCCGCCCACCACAAGGCGGCCGACTACAGCATCGCCAAAACCCGCCTCAGCCTGCTAGAGCTGGCCCTGGGCAGCAGCCTGCTGCTGGGCTGGACGCTGCTCGGCGGACTCGACGCCCTCAACGCTTTGCTGCTCAACCACCTGGGCGGCGGCATGGCCCAGCAACTGGCCTTGCTCGGCGCTTTTGTGCTCATCAGCAGCCTGCTCGGACTACCCCTTTCGCTCTACCAAACCTTTGTGCTGGAGGCGCGCTTTGGCTTTAACACCATGACGCCCAAGCTCTGGTTGGCCGACCTGCTGAAGTCAAGCCTGCTCGGCCTCGCGCTTGCGCTGCCGCTGGCAGCCTTGGTGCTCTGGCTGATGGCCGCCAGCGGCGCGCGCTGGTGGCTCTGGACCTGGGCCGTTTGGAGCGGCTTTAACCTGCTACTGCTGTTGATCTACCCCACCCTGATCGCGCCACTCTTCAACCAATTTCGCCCGCTTGACAACGCCGCATTGCAAGAACGTGTCACCGCGCTGATGAAGCGCTGCGGCTTCACCGCCCAAAGCCTGTGGGTGATGGACGCCAGCAAGCGCAGCGCCCACGCCAACGCCTACTTCACCGGCTTTGGCGCGGCCAAGCGGGTGGTCTTCTACGACACCTTGCTGGCCCAACTCAGCCCCGCCGAGGTCGACGCCGTGTTAGCCCACGAGTTGGGACACTTCAAGCACAAGCACATCGCAAAACGCATGCTCAGCCTGTTCACACTCAGCCTGCTCAGCTTCGCCCTGCTCGGCTGGCTGTCGCTGCACAGCTGGTTCTACACCGGCCTTGGCGTCATACCCAACTTTCAGATGCCCGGCATCGCCAGCGTACCCAACGACGCCCTCGCACTGCTGCTATTTTTGCTGACACTGCCGGTGTTTAGTTTTTTCACCACACCGCTGATGGCGCAACTCTCACGCCGCCAAGAATTCGAGGCCGACGCCTACGCCATGGCACAAACCCACGGCGCAGACCTGCGCAGTGCACTGCTCCAGCTCTGGAGGGACAATGCATCGACCTTGACGCCCGACCCGCTGTACGCGGCCTTTTACTACACCCACCCACCAGCCTGCGAACGGCTGGCACGGATAGCGCCCTGAAAGCCCGGCATGCCCGCCACCTCCTTGCAAACAAAAAATGGGGCACCCCAGCCCCGGCGCGCCCTTACCGCGCCCGAAATCATTGGCAAACTGGCCCAACTCGACGGCTGGCGACTCCGCGGCGACGGCAGCGACCTGGCGATCGAAAAAAACTTCAGCTTCACCAATTATTTCGAGACCATGGCCTTCGCCAATGCCGTGGCCTTCATCGCCCATCGCCAAGACCACCATCCCGAGCTGCTGCTGCGCTACGCAAGCTGCCAAGTACGCCTGAACACCCACGACGTACAAGGCCTGTCGCTCAGCGACTTTGACTGCGCAGCCCAGATCGAGGCCTTGCGGGCATGACACAGCGGACCAACGACTGATGGCCAAGTCCCCCACTACGGCAACGCCGGCCAACGCACCAGGACTGACCCCAGGGCTGATCGTTGCCAACTATGGCCGCCATTTTTTGGTCGAGGGCGCCGACGGCAGCCGCCTCATCTGCCACTCACGCGGCAAGAAAAGCAGCGGCGTCGTTGGCGACCGCGTGCATTGGCAAGCCTCGCAAGACGAGGGCCGGATAGAGAAAATTGAGACCCGGCGCAATTTGTTTTACCGCCAAGACGAGATCCGCACCAAGTCCTTTGCCGCCAACCTCGACCAGGTACTGATCCTGATTGCAGCCGAACCCGCCTTCTCCAGCCACCAGCTCTCACGCGCCCTGATTGCAGCGGAAGCCGAAGGGATCACCCCCATCATTGGCCTGAACAAAAGCGACCTGATTGAGCCCTTTGCCCGCGCCTGGGAATGGCTGCAACCCTACCGGCAAATGCACTACGGCGTACTACCACTGTCACTCACCGCGTCCAGCGAAGCCGACAAAGCCGCCCTGCTCCAGCGCCTGCACGGAAAAACCACACTGGTGCTCGGCCCCTCGGGTGCCGGCAAAAGCACACTCATCAACCTGCTGGCCCCCGGCGCACTGGCGCAGACCGGTGAAATATCGCAGGCCCTGAGCGCAGGCAAGCACACGACAACCAGCACCACCTGGTACTGGGTCGACCAGGCCAGCGGCACAGCGCTGATCGACTCACCGGGATTCCAAGAATTTGGCCTGAACCACATCGACCCGGCCCGGCTCGCCGACTACATGCCCGATCTGCGCGCCCACATCGAACACTGCAAGTTCTACAACTGCAGCCACCGCCACGAGCCCGGCTGCGGTGTGCAGGCCGCCGTTTCTAGAGAAGAATCGGCATCTAGCGCTAGTCAGATAAGCGCCAACCGCTATAAAATTTACGTAGAACTCTTTGCCGAGTTAAGCCAGCCCAAAAACTACTGAGCACGCACGGCGCACACAGCAGGCCATCAATGCCCACGCAAAACATGGCTCAAAAACAGCTTGAGGCGCTCCGTCTTCGGCTGCTCGAACAAGGCCTGCGGTGGCCCTGACTCGATAATTTCGCCTTTATCCATAAAGACCACGCGGTCGGCCACCTCACGTGCAAAACCCATTTCATGGGTCACACAAACCATCGTCATCCCCGATTCGGCCAAGGCGATCATGGTATCCAACACCTCTTTGATCATTTCCGGGTCGAGCGCTGAAGTCGGCTCATCAAACAGCATCATTTTGGGCTGCATGCACAAAGCGCGGGCAATCGCCACCCGCTGCTGCTGCCCACCCGATAACTGCCCCGGCTGCTTGTGCGCCTGCTCGGTAATTTTGACCCGGTCCAAATAATGCATGGCCAAGGCCTGCGCTTCTTTCTGCCCCATGCCGCGAACATGCACCGGTGCCAACGTACAGTTTTGCAAAATCGTCAAATGCGGGAAAAGATTGAACGACTGGAAAACCATACCCACGTCGCAGCATATTTGGTTCAAAACTTGGGGTGCATCACTGAGCTCGGTGCCGTACACCGAAATCCGCCCGGACTGGTGCGACTCCAAGCGGTTGATACAGCGGATCAAGGTCGACTTGCCCGAACCTGAAGGCCCACAAACCACCACCCGCTCTTTTTCGGCCACCTGCCAACAGATATTGCGCAGAACATGCAGATTGCCAAACCATTTATTCACAGCCTCGCAATCCAGAGCCACCTGACCGAGCGGCAGCAGGGCAACGGGTTTTTCATTTTTTTCTAGCATTTTTTACCATTATTTCAATAAAATTTCTACTTTTTATAGCGTGCTTCAATCCGTGCCTGAACCACCTCCAGCACAATCGAAAGCCCCCAGTACACCAAGGCTGCCGTGATCAACATCTCAATATGCCTAAAATCCCGCTGGCCTGCCGTTCGCGCAATATAAGTCAACTCCCACACCCCAATCACCGACACCAACGAACTGTCCTTCAACATCGAAATAAAATTATTACCGGTTGGCGGAATAATAATTTTAAGGGCTTGCGGCAAAATAATTAAACGCAAAGTTTTTCCACGGTACAAACCCAAAGCCCGCGCCGCCTCCCATTGTCCTTTGGGAATACTTTCAATACCCGCTCGAAAAATTTCCGTCATGTAGGCGCCATAGCACAACGACAAAGCAACCACGCCAGCGGGTATCGGATCAATCACAAAACCGAGCTGGGGCAAACCCATGTACAACAAAAACAATTGCATCAACAACGGCAGCCCTCGAAAAATCGAGGTATAAAATGTAGCAATACCAACAGCCACACCATTCGAAGACAACTTGGCCAAGGCCCCGACCATCGCCAACACAAAGGCAATCGCAATGGAAACGGCCGAAATAAAAAGAGTCATCACCATGCCCTGGCTCAATAAAAACCATATTTTGGATTTTATAAAAACCAAGCTCAAATCGAATGCCGAAAAAAACAAAATAACCAGCAGACTCAACTCCAGCCAAACCATATAAATCTGCAGCCGCCGTGGCAAACGAATGAGTAATAAATAATTAACCCACAAAACCAAGGCAAGTACCGCACCCCGCAGCAGCAGGTACCACCACGCGCCCTCGGTCTCGCCCAAATTTTGTGCCACGCGCTGAACCCAATGCCCCTCATTCAACACCAAACAAAAAGCCCACAATGCAAAAATCAAAAAAACAATCACACCCGAATAAAAAACAGAATTTCCCGGATTTTTTTGAACCAGCATGTCAAATTCCTTTAATTATAATTTTTCTTTTATAAAATCCATCATTCGGTATCTCCAGTACGTCAGCTGAACCGCCGCCGTGCCCAAAACACCACCATTCCAAGGCAGTCCAAATGGTGAAAAAAGCTTGTACCGCTCAGACACTTGGGCAATCGCCTCCGCAACGACTCTGCCGCCAATGGCGCTTGTATTCATACCGTGCCCCCCAAATCCAGTGCAATACCAAAGACCCGGCTCCAACTGCCCGATTTGCGGCATTAAATGGCGGGCATAGGCCATCCAGCCCGACCACGCCAGATCGACCTTGAGCCCCTCCAACTGCGGATAAGTTCCCACCATCCGTTGGCGCAACTGCTCGGCCATGCGGCGCGGCTCCGTGGTTTGCGTCGTAATCATGCCGCCCCATAAAATACGCCGACCAGCGTCCACCACCCGGTAATAATCACTGGCACGGCGGTCATCGCCAACCGATGCATCCGTGCGAATGGCCGTGCCGATCTGCTCCGCTGCCGCCTCCGTCAGCAACATATAGGTGGCAATCGGCAAATAACTGCGCGCCAATTGCGGAACCACGTTGCCGGTATAGCCACCACCGGCAAATACCAAATGGCGCGCCTTGACCTGGCCGTGGGCTGTTTTTACTATTTTCCCAGCAGCATCGCCCGGCACCGACAGCACTTCGGAGTCCTCGTACAAACGGCCTCCCAAAGATTCAATTTCGTCGGCCAAACCCAATAAATAATTGAGCGGATGGAAATGGAAAGCCTGGGGGTCATAAAGTCCAGCATGGTACTGCGGCGTACACAAAAGGCTTGCAATTTCTTCCCGTGATTTAAAAACCACAGCATAGTTAAAATCATCTTCCAATCGCTGTTGCTCTGCCCGCAGCGCATCCCCATTCGGGTAACGGCAAACCCGTAAACCACCAACCACCTTGGCCGCTGATTGTAAATTCAGATTTTTTATATTCTCCGCCACCATGGCAACGCCTTCTATCGACAAGCGGTGCAAGGCATTGGCTTGCGCCGTGCCCGTGGTCTTTGCAATTTTTCGCCAACCAGCAGAATACCCTGGACTGACTACGCCGCCATTGCGACCGGACGCACCCCAGCCCAACTTGCGCGCCTCCAGCACAATCACCGAACGCCCCAGCCGCAATAACTCCAAGGCGGTTGTAATACCAGCCAAACCACCACCAATAACGCAAACCTCAGCCTCCATCGAACCCTCAAGCCGTGGTCGCGGCTTATTTTTATGAAGGGTTTTAAGATAATAAGTTTCAAGGTAAGATGGCATACAACAACATTCATTCTATATTATGACTTACACAAAACCGCCCTGGCGTCGTTCTTTTTCCTTGCCGTACTGGATGTACTGTCTGCGGAAAAA
>JAYVXE010000244.1:0-1633 GCA_043785395.1 Burkholderiaceae bacterium
GGACGTGCGCCACAACGTCGGCTTTGGCATCCACCACCAGCCCAAAGCTGAGCGCCGCGACCGCGTGGCGGAAGTGCTGGCCTTGGTAGGGCTGGAAGGTAGCCAAAAGCGCTATCCGCATGAGCTCTCCGGCGGGCAGCAACAGCGCGTGGCCTTGGCCCGGGCGCTGGCGCCCAGGCCCCAGTTGCTGTTGTTGGACGAGCCTTTTTCCAACCTTGATGTCGAGCTGCGCGAGCGCCTTGCGCACGAGGTACGCGGCATTTTGAAGGAGGCGCGGGCAACCGCCTTGTTCGTCACCCACGACCAGCTCGAAGCCTTTGCGATTGGTGACTACATCGGCGTCATGCACCAAGGCCGCCTGCACCAGTGGGACGACGCCTATACGCTCTACCACCAGCCGGCGACGCGCTTTGTGGCCGACTTCATTGGCCACGGCGTCTTTTTGCCCGCCACCTTGCACGAGGCCAGCGGCCAGGCCTGGGCGGCCACCGTGCTCGGCGACCTGGACGGTCTGGACAGTTGCCCGCTGCCCAGCGCCTACCCGGCAGGCGCCTGCGATCTGCTGCTGCGCGCCGATGACCTGGTGCACGACGACCATGCGCCGGTGCAGGCCGAGGTGTTGCGCAAGGCCTTTCGGGGTGCGGACTTTCTCTACACGCTGCGCTTGGCCAGCGGCGAAACCCTGCTCGCCCATGTGCCCAGCCACCACAACCACCAGGTGGGCGAGTGGATTGGCATCCGGGCCCAGGTTGAGCATTTGGTGACCTTTGCCCGCTCTGGGGCCGACGGCGCGCGGCCCATACCGTAGCCAAAGCGGGTCAGCAGTTACAAAGCGGCCTTAAAAAAGCCATTCGGCTTGCGTGCCCAGCTGTAGCGCCGAGCCTTGTGCGGCGGCAGCGGCCGCTTGATCTGGCTTTGCCAGCCCGCCAACCCGCACCCCCAGCAGCCGCAGCCGGCTTTGCAGCGGCACGCGTTGCAGGCAAAGCCCTGCGGCGCGGCGAATGGCGCTGGCATCTGCTGTGTGCTGGGCCAGCGTTTGTGCACGGGTGGCGCTGCTGAAGTCGGCGTAGCGCAGCTTGATGCCGATGGTTTTGCCGACATAGCCCTTGCGCTGCAAGTCGTTGGCGACACGCTGGCACAGCGCGGTAAATATCTGGCCAAGCTCGGCCCGGTCGTGGACGGCGTGCAGGTCACGCTCAAAGGTGGTCTCGCGGCTGATCGAGACCGGCTCGCTCTCCAGCACCAAGGGGCGTGGGTCATGCCCGTGGGCAGCATCGAACAGCCAGGCGCCGTAGGCCTTGCCAAAGTGCTGCTGCAAGTGGGCCAGCGGCTGCTGTGCCAGCTCGGCAATGCTGTGGATGCCCAGCGCCTGCAGCCGGGCCTCGGACTTGGGGCCAACGCCGTTGATCTTGCGGCACGCCAGCGGCCAGATCAGCGTGGCCAGATCGCCGGGCTCAATGATGGCAATGCCGTTGGGCTTCCTTAACTCGCTGGCGATCTTGGCCAGCAGCTTGTTGGGCGCAACACCAAGCGAGCAGGTCAGCCCGGTGCGCTCGAAAATGGTTTTCTGGACCAGCCGGGCCAGCACCCGGCCAGCTTCGCGCTGGCCACCCGGTACATCGGTGAAATCGAT
>JAYVXE010000245.1:0-1615 GCA_043785395.1 Burkholderiaceae bacterium
GACTTGGGGCGTCGAGCAGCGAAAACCGCAGGTTTCTACAAAATCGGCCCCAGCGAGGACAGTTTTTGCCGGATTTGCAGGCTCATAGCCCGGCTATGGACCAAAAAGACGGTGTTCTCGAAGAGCGGCGAAGCCAAAAATGGACCGCTGCGGTCGATTTGCAGCCGGCGCTCCCCAAGTCCGACAGGCTGCTAGGCGCCCAAAGCGATAAAGTCAAAGCTAGGACTTACGCAAAACCGCCCTGGCGTCGTTCTTTTGACCAGCCGTACTGGATGTACTGTCTGCGGAAAAAAGCCTAGCCAGGACAATTTTGCGTAAGTCCTAAAAGCGCTAAAACGTCAAAGCGTCAAAAAACCAAGACGTCAAAAAGCCCGCACGGCTTGCACCTTGCGGGCTTTTTTTTGGGGCGCAAGCCTACCAGCGCAGACGTACGCGGTCGTAGGCGTAGTTGCCAAACAAGCGGTGCGCGGCTGGGCTGAAATAAACGCCATCGGCAAACGCATAGCGGCTGGCGTCGGCGTTTGGCAGCAGCGTGGACGGGGTGCACAAGAACGAATTCACCTGGCCGCTACCGGTGCCAATACCGTTGCCCGCATCCACCGAGGTGCACACCGGGTCACGGCTATTGTCCAAGTTGTAGTTGGAGGGCGAGTGGATCAGCAGGTTGAAGTAATAGGCGGCGTCGATGTACAGCACCGAGTTCCCCAGGTCGACCGTGCCCACCAACAAGGCGGAATTGAAGGCGCTGCTGGCACGGCTGAGCAAATCAACCTGGTTGATGCGCGCCGCCCAAGGCGAGCGGCCCAGGTCATAGGTGCCGACGACGACCACGTAGCGGCCGCCCGAGGCGGTCAAGCGGCGTGCCTGTGCGGCCATGGCGCGGCCCGCTGCCGTCGCGTTGGCGACCATTTGGTCCGGCGTTTGGCGACCGGCGGTGACATCGGCCATTTGGCTGATGATGTCGCTGATACCGCCGTTCATTACCGCCATGTCGTTGCTGGCGAGCGCGTCAGCGGCCAAGAAGGCGTCGATTTGCTGGCTGATGTTCAAGGAGGTACTCACGGCGCTCGCGTCTGGCTGCTCGCTGATACGGGCATGGCCACGCGCATAGCCGGTGCCGCCAGCCGCGACGGCGCTCAGGCTGCGGCCATAGTTGGAGGCGAACTGCGCAGCCCAGATGTTGATGCCGCCGTCGTTGACGGTGTAGCGGGCACCGGTTTGGCCGACGTCACTCAAACCATCGCCAAAGGCGACGATGCGGGTCGGGGTGATGGCCGAGTCGACCGTGCTGGAGCCGCAGGCGCTCAGCAAGGCGCTGGCCGCGCAGGCCGCCAGCAGCAGGCTGCGGCGTAAGCAATTGATTGTCATCGTGGAATCTCCCATAAAGCGTGGCGTAGTTTAACTGTCATGCATTGGGCCAAGCACCCCGAGCGATGAAACCGCGCCGCGAGCCGAGCGCACCCCTTCCAGTGCACCCGTGGCTCGGGCTCTGCCAGGCCACTGGGTGCGCCCCCTTGAGGGGGAGCGCCGCAGGCGCTTCGGGGGTGGACCAAGTTCACCGCTTCCAGTGCACCCGTGGCTCTGGCTCCGCCAGGCCACCGGGTGCGCCCCCTTG
>JAYVXE010000246.1:0-1608 GCA_043785395.1 Burkholderiaceae bacterium
AGCAGGGTGCGCCAGCCAAGCTTGAGGAAAAGTGTGGTCATGGCGCTACCTTAGCGCACAAAGGGTAGCCGGGGTCAGCGTGGGGTTGGGTGTATCAGCCTTGCTGCGTCGCAGGCTCCGCCCGCACCACCAAACCGGGCTCCAGCTTCAAACGCTGGGCATTGGCATAGCAGACAAAGCGTTTGTTGGTGGCGCGGCCAATTGCGCACAGGCCAACCGTCTGCGCCACCTGGTGGCCCATTTGCGTAATGCCGCTGCGTGACACCACAACAGGCACGCCCATCTGCGCGGATTTGATGACCATCTCGCTGGTGAGACGGCCTGTGGTGTAGAAGATCAGGCCGGTTGCTTGCGATGGGGCATCATCCCCGTTCAAGCAGGGGCCGCAGAACCGGCTTTGCCGGGCCGCAGGCGCAGCGGCCCCCTCGGAGGGCAGCGCAGTACGCGAAGCGACAAACGTGGGGGCCATATTCATCCACATCCAGCCTGCTATCGTATCTATGGCGTTGTGCCTTCCGACATCTTCTACAAACAGCAGCATTTCGGGTTCGCTTGCCGTGGTGTCGAACAATGCGCATGCATGCACGGAGCCGGCGGATTTGTAGGTTGTTTCTTTCAGTCGAATGGTGTTGACCAGCGAATACAACTGGCCCTGTGTAAGGCCCGCATCCGGCGGCAATTCAATCTGGTCAACTTCATCCATCAGGCCGCCAAACACACTGCCCTGCCCGCAGCCGGTGGTCACCACACGTCTGGACGTTTTTTCTTCGATGTCTTCAATGCCGTGCCGGGTTTTGACGGCGGCTGCGCCCACATCCCAATCGACCGTGATGGAGTCGATGTCGTGGACAGACTTGACTAGGCGCTGGTTGCGCAGATAGCCCAGCACCAGCAGCTCGGGGTGAGCGCCCAGGGTCATCAGCGTGACCAGCTCGCGCTTGTCCACATACACCGTGAGCGCGCGCTCCGCCGGGATGGACACCAGGTGGTGCTCGCCGTACTCGTTGATGGCGTCAACTTCGCAGGTCAGCGGCGCCTGGGCCAGCGTCAGGTGGGGCAAGGGCAAAGACATGGCGCAAGACTACAACAAAAAAGCCGACACCTTGCGGGTCGGCCTTTTTTATCAGCACGTGAATTGGGGATGATATTTCAGGATTTCTTGGCAGCTGGATTAAGCACTGCGTCAGGCTGCTTGGTGCTCGGCGGACTGGCCGCCGTAGCTGCCGGTGAATGCGCGCCTGCGGCCTCGATAGGTTTGGCCGCTTCTGGCGGTGTGTAGACAAAGGCGCCGGGGTCTGCGCACGCAGGCGCTGCAGCCGCTGGTTTGGTTTCCTTGCCCGCAGCCTTGGCCGACTTGTAATAAGCGGCAGCGACTTTGTCCTGGGATTTGCACAGCAGGTAGTTGTCAACCTTGCCCGCCCAGGCAGCTTTGGCTGCGGCCTCTGCGGCCTTGGCCTTGGCTTCGTCGCTCAGGGCGGGGAGCTTGGCCATCGCAAGCGATGACAGCGTCAAAAGAAGAGTTGAAATCAGAAATTTATTCATGGAGTCCTCGCTTTTAGACCTGTACTGTCTGGCTGGGTGGCGCAGGCTCGCTGCGCTGGGCCGGTA
>JAYVXE010000247.1:0-5488 GCA_043785395.1 Burkholderiaceae bacterium
CCTCGCGCCTTGCCTGACACGCCGATCACGGCACCCTCGTATGCATCCAACTGCGGTCTCTAGGATAAAGCTAGGCAGTTTTCGTTTTAGCCGCTGCAAAAACTTAAAATTGCGGGATTTTCAAAAAAAGCACCCATCCAGCCCACCGCCGGGCACGGCCAGCGCAGCCAGCGCGCTGCTGCAAACCCAAGCCGCCCCGCCACTTCATTGACCACTACTTCGCCCCGCTGCCGCGTCTACCCATGTCCGATCCCCAAAATACCGCAACCGCCACCGCCCCCCTCACCGTCAGCAGCACGGAGAGCGAAAACCAGCTCATCACCGAACGCCGCGACAAGCTGCGCGCACTGCGCCAAGCGCAGGCGCGGGGCGAAGGCGTCGCCTTTCCGAACGACTTCAAGCCTGAACACCGCGCCGACCAGCTGCACGCACTGCACGGCCAAAGCGAGCCCGAGGCGCTGGAGGCCGCGCCGATGGCCGTCAGCGTTGCGGGCCGCATGGTGCTCAAGCGGGTGATGGGCAAGGCCAGTTTTGCCAGCCTGCAAGATGCCACGGGCCGGGTTCAGCTCTACCTCTCGCGCGAAGCCGTGGGTGAGACGCTTTACGCCGCCTTCAAACACTGGGATCTGGGAGACATCATCGGCGCTTGCGGCACGCTGTTCAAAACCAAGACCGGCGAGCTCTCGGTCAAAGTCACCACGCTGCGCCTGCTGACCAAGAGCCTGCGGCCACTGCCCGACAAGTTCCACGGCATGGCCGACCAGGAGCAAAAATACCGCCAACGCTATGTTGACCTGATCACTGACGAGCAGGCCCGCGCACGCTTTAAAAAGCGCAGCCAAGCGGTCAGCGCGCTGCGCAGCTTTATGGTGGAGCACGACTTTTTGGAGGTCGAGACGCCGATGCTGCACCCGATTCCGGGCGGTGCCAACGCCAAGCCGTTCAAAACCCACCACAACGCGCTCGACCAAGAGATGTTCCTGCGCATTGCGCCCGAGCTCTACCTCAAGCGCCTGATCGTCGGCGGCTTTGAACGCGTCTTCGAGATCAACCGGAGCTACCGCAACGAGGGCATCTCGGTGCGGCACAACCCCGAGTTCACGATGATGGAGTTTTATGCCGCCTACTGGAACTACCGTGACCTGATGGACTTCACCGAGCTGCTGGTGCGCACCATTGCCGAGCAGACCTGCGCGTCGCTGCAACTCAGCTACGGCGGCCAGGCGGTGGACTTGGCCGCGCCGTTCCAGCGCCTGAGCATCCGGGAGGCCATCATCCAGTACACCGAGGCGGGCCAGCCGCTCGACCAAGCAGACGACGGCCTGCGTGTCGACAACGCGCTGTGGCTGACCAACGCGCTGAAAAAACGCGGCCTGACCGAGGCCAAAAACCGCCTGGAAGGGCGCAGCCTGGCCAGCCTGCAAGTGCTGTACTTTGAGGAGACGGTGGAAGAAAAACTCTGGCAGCCGACCTTCATCATGGACCACCCGACCGAAATCTCACCGCTGGCCCGCGCCAACGACGATCGCCCCGAAGTCACCGAGCGCTTTGAGCTGTACATCACCGGGCGCGAATTCGGCAACGGCTTTAGCGAACTGAACGACGCCGAAGACCAGGCCGCACGCTTTAACGCCCAGGTCGCGGCCAAAGACGGGGGCGACGACGAGGCCATGTTCTTCGACCACGACTATGTGCGCGCGCTCGAATACGGCATGCCGCCCACCGGTGGCTGCGGCATCGGCATCGACCGCTTGATGATGCTGCTGACCGACTCACCCAGCATCCGCGACGTGATCCTTTTCCCCGCACTGCGCCACCACGCACAGTAAGCCAGGTACAGCAACGATGCGCCGCCTCCAAGCCCTGACCCCCGAATGGGCGCTCGACTGGCTCGACGTCCTGGTGCCAGGCCTGCAAATCCTGCTGATTGTGCTGGTCGCCCTGCTCTTGCTGCGGTTCTTTCGGCGCCTGCTACAGCGCCTGGCCACGCACTACCAATGGCCCATAGCGTTGCTGGTACCCATCAAAGGCTGCGTGCGCGGGCTGGTCATCAGCGCGGCCTTCTTCTTGGTGCTTGAGCGCCTGGGCGTTTCGGCGGCCGTGTTGTGGACGGCGTTTTCCAGCTTTGCCGCCGTCGGTGCAGTGGCCTTCTTTGCCGCCTGGAGCGTGCTGTCCAACTTCTTTTGCGCCCTGCTGATTTTTACCGCAGCGCCTTTTCGGCTCGGCGACTACATCGAAGTGCTAGACAGCGCAGAAAAACCCGGCGCCAAAGGCCGCGTGATCGACATCAACATGCTGTTCACCACGCTGGAGGACTTTGATGCCGCTGCGCCCGGCACCTTGATCCAAATCCCCAACACCTTGATTTTTCAGCGCGTCGTGCGCCGCTGGCGCGACGCGCCACCGCCGACCATCGCACGCCCTTGAAAAAAATCAGTCGTCTGCTGTGCTGGCGGTCTTGGGACCGGGCTCAAAAAACCAGAACACAGAGTTTGATAGCTTGTCGCGCATATATCTATTGGGTTTCAATATCAATTGATACTGAAACCCATACACATCAAGCGCAACAAGCTATGCTTAAAGACGTAAAACCCTGGATACAACCCCAAAAAGCCCCAAGCTGGCGATCCGCCTTCAGCGCGGCGGCAGCAGGGTTTGCGGCTGTGAGCGGTCCAGCCTGGGCAGGCTGCACTTGAAGACGTAGTCGCGCCCGGCCACACCTTGGCGGCGGGTCTCGGTTTGCAGCTCGGCAACAGAGATGCTGCCGCAGTGCGGCGCAACGACCTGGCTCGCAGCTTGTTGGTACAGCCGCATGGCATCCAGCGTGCCGGCCTGCGCCCGCTCGCCCACCTCACGCACACTGACCAGCACGCTGGCGTCGGGCTGGGCCTCCAGGCTGACCTGTAGCGGCACGCCCTCGAACGCGCGGGTCTGGCTGCTGCGGCTCAGCTCTGGGACGGCACAAGCGCCGAGCAACAGCGCCGCACACAGGCAGCCCAGGCCGCGCCGGTGTAGGTGCCGGTGCCGGTGCAAGTACAGCGCAACCAGGCGGTAAGGCGTGTGCATGGCGGGCTTCATCCGTGGCCGCCGTCAAGCATCAACCCAAACCGCGCCCGAATCGAGCGCTCCAGCCCCGGCGCGTCCAGCCCTTGCAGGGCCAGCAGCTGCGCCGCATCACCGTGCTCAATAAAAACATCGGGCAGGCCGAGTTGCAGCAGCGGCAGCGGCGGTAACAGGGGCGACTGGAGCGGCAGTGCGGCGGCGTTCAGCGCCTCTGCCACGGCGCTGCCAGCGCCGCCCATGGTGCAGCCCTCCTCCACCGTCACCAGCGCGCGGTGGCGGGCGGCCACATCAAGCAGCAGCACGGTGTCCAGCGGCTTGGCCCAGCGCATGTTGACGACGGTTGCGTCCAGCGCCTCGGCGGCTTGCAGCGCCGGGTAGAGCAGCGTGCCAAAGGCCAGGATGGCGATGCCGCTTTGGCCTTCGCGGCGGATTTCGCCCTTGCCGTAGGGCAGCGCTTGCAGGTCGGCCAGCGGCGCCACGCCCACGCCCGCGCCGCGCGGGTAGCGCACGGCGACCGGGTGGTTTTGTGCAAAGGCGCTGCTCAGCAGCTGGCGGCATTCGCGCTCGTCGGCGGGGCAGGCAATCGCCATGTTGGGGATGCAGCGCAAGAAGGCGATGTCGTAGGCGCCGGCGTGGGTTGCGCCGTCGGCACCGACCAGCCCGGCGCGGTCGAGCGCAAACACCACCGGCAGATTTTGCAGCGCCACATCGTGGATCAACTGGTCGTAGCCGCGCTGCAAAAAGGTGGAGTAAATCGCCAGCACCGGCTTCAAACCCTCGCAGGCCATGCCGGCAGCGAAGGTGACGGCGTGCTGCTCGGCGATGCCGACGTCGTGGTAGCGCTGCGGAAAGCGCCGCTCAAACTCGACCATGCCCGAGCCTTCGCGCATGGCCGGCGTGATGCCGACCAGGCGGCTGTCGTGCGCGGCCATATCGCACAGCCATTGGCCAAAGACTTGGGTAAATGTCTGTTTGGGCGCGCTGGCGGGCTTGACCAGGCCCACCGCCGGATCGAACTTGCCCGGCCCGTGGTAGGCCACCGGATCGGCTTCGGCCAGCTTGTAGCCCTGGCCTTTTTTGGTCACCACGTGCAAAAACTGTGGGCCTTGCAGCTGGCGGATGTTCTCCAGTGTGGGGATCAGCGAGTCGAGGTCGTGGCCGTCGATCGGGCCGATGTAGTTGAAGCCAAACTGCTCGAACAGCGTGGCCGGTACCACCATGCCTTTGGCGTGTTCCTCCAGCCGTTTGGCCAACTCGAACAGCGGCGGCGCGACTTTGAGCACGCTTTTGCCGACGTTTTTGGCCGCCGCGTAGAACTGCCCACTCATCAGCTGCGCCAAGTAGCGGTTGAGGGCGCCCACCGGCGGGCTGATCGACATGTCGTTGTCGTTCAGGATCACCAACAAGCGGGCATCCGGTTGCACGCCGCCGTTGTTGAGCGCCTCGAACGCCATGCCCGCACTCATGGCGCCGTCGCCAATGATGGCCACCGCATAGCGCGGATGGCCTTGCAGCTTGGCCGCCAGCGCCATGCCCAGCGCCGCCGAGATCGAGGTGCTGGAGTGCGCCGTGCCAAAGCTGTCGTAGGCGCTTTCGCTGCGCAGCGGAAAGCCGGAGATGCCGCCGAACTGGCGCAGTGTGGCCATGCGTTCGCGCCGTCCGGTGAGGATTTTGTGCGGATAGGTTTGGTGGCCCACGTCCCACACCAGCCGGTCATCGGGGGTGTTGAAGACGTGGTGCAAGGCCACCGTCAGCTCGACCGTGCCGAGGTTGGAGCTGAGGTGGCCACCGGTCTTGGCGACGCTGTCAAGCACGTAGGCGCGCAGCTCGGCGGCCAGGGCTTTGAGCGTGGGGCGCGCCATGCGGCGCAGGTCGGCCGGGCTGTTGACGCCGTTGAGCAGGGGGAAACGCGGGTCTGGAGCGGGTACAGCAGCGGCTTCAGGCACGTCAGGCACGTCAGGCACGTCAGGCACGTCAGGGGAGGGAATCATATGCTACTTTTAGTATAGCTACTAACGCATACTACACATGCGCTAGAGCAATATTTCATCATTAATTAGACCGTTCTACCACCATCCGCGCCAATGCGCGCAGCGCCTGCGTTTGGACGCTCGGCAAGGCGCTGGCCTGGAGTGCTGTCAGTGCCTCGTCCAGCAGGTCTTGGGCGTAGGCTCGGGCGGCCTCCAGGCCGAGCAGGGAGACGTAGGTCGGCTTGGCCTGCGCGGCGTCCTTGCCCGCCGTCTTGCCCAATGTGGCCGAGTCTTGCGTCACATCCAAAATATCGTCAACCACCTGGAACGCCAGCCCAAGAGCGGCGCCGTAGGCCTGCAACGCGGCCAGCACCGGCGCGCTGGGCTGGCCGCAGACGGCGCCCATCACCACGCTGCCCTGCAACAAAGCGCCGGTTTTCATGCTGTGCATGCGC
>JAYVXE010000248.1:0-5468 GCA_043785395.1 Burkholderiaceae bacterium
GCGCACTCTTGTGCGCAAGGACGAGTAACGCCGCATGGCGCGGCGAGCGCGGCTCCATCGGGTGCATAGCGCTCTCACCCAAGAGGTGAACGTGATCGACGCAGAAAAAGCCAATATCCATGCGGCGCTCCAGAAGAAAACAAGCGGTCAACTGCGGTTTCTAGGTTTAACGGCTGTCCTTGGGCTCAGGCGCTGCTGGCAAGGCCTTTGCCGCCCAAGAGTGAGGGGGCCAAGGACGGCGGGTGGACAGGCGCCTAGCCTAGCCGCAGCCGCGCCGCCTCGGCATGCGCGTACAGGCCTTCGCCCTCGGCCAGCGTGACGGCGATTTTCCCCAGCACCTGCGCGCCGGCTTTACTCACCTCGATCAGGCTGCTGCGTTTTTGGAAGTCGTAGACGCCCAGTGGCGAGCTAAAGCGCGCCGTGCCGCTGGTGGGCAAGACGTGGTTGGGGCCGGCGCAGTAGTCGCCCAGGCTCTCCGACGTGTAGGCGCCAAGGAAAATGGCGCCGGCGTGGCGCAACAGCGGCTCCCACTGGTGCGGGTCGCGGCTGCTCACCTCCAGGTGCTCGGGGGCGATGCGGTTGCTGATCGCGCAGGCCTCTTCCATGCTGCGGGTGTGGATCAGTGCGCCCCGGCCGGTGAGGCTTTTGGCGATGATCTCGGCGCGCGCCATGGTGGGCAGCAGGCGGTTGATGGCCTCTTGCACAGCGTCGATGTAGGCTGCGTCGGGGCACAGCAGGATGCTTTGGGCCAGCTCGTCGTGTTCGGCCTGGCTGAACAAATCCATCGCCACCCAGTCGGCGGGGGTGCTGCCGTCGGCCAGCACCAGGATTTCGCTCGGGCCGGCAATCATGTCGATGCCAACCGTGCCAAACACGCGTTTCTTGGCGCTGGCGACATAGGCGTTGCCGGGGCCGGTGATTTTGTCGACCTTGGGCACGGTGGCCGTGCCGTAGGCCAGTGCGGCCACGGCCTGCGCACCGCCGATGGTGAAGGCGCGGGTGACGCCGGCCACGTAGGCGGCGGCTAGCACCAGCTCGTTGCGCTCGCCTTGGCTGGAGGGCGCCTGGTTGCCCAAGCCGCCCGTGGCTAAGCTGCCACGCACGGGCGTGGGCACGACCATGATGATTTCCTGCACACCGGCCACGTGGGCGGGAATAGCGTTCATCAGCAGGCTTGACGGGTAGGCGGCCTTGCCGCCCGGCACGTAGATGCCCACGCGGTCCAGTGGTGTGACCTTTTGGCCGAGCAGGCTGCCGTCTTCGTCGCGGTAGCTCCAGCTTTCGCCGGAGGCCTTTTTCTGCGCCTCGTGGTAGCTGCGCACACGCTTGGCGGCGGCCTGTAGCGCGTCGCGCTGGGCCTCGGGGATGGCGTCGAACGCGGCCTTGAAGTCGGCCTGGGTCAGCTCCAGCGCCGCCATGTCGGGGGCGGCGAGGCCGTCAAAACGCGCCGTGTATTCCAGCACGGCCGCATCCCCTCGCTGTTGCACGTCGGCCAGGATGTCGGCCACCCGCTGCTCGATCGCGGCGTCGGTGTCGGCTGACCAGTGAAGGCGGGCCTTGAAATCTGCATCAAAAGTGCCGCTAGCGCTTGATAGTCGTGCGGGTTTAGCTATAAAATTCATAGCATTCAATCGGTCGGTCAATCCATCGGTCAAGAAGGGGGGGGGCGGCTCTGCCTGGGCGCAGCGAAGCCGGGGCTCATGCTACTGCGTTGGCGAAGGCGTCGATGATGCGCCGGATCGGCTCTTGCTTGAGTTTGAGCGCGGCCTGGTTGACGACCAGCCGGGCGCTGATGTCCATGATGTGCTCAACCTCGATCAGGTGGTTGGCCTTGAGGGTGTTGCCGGTCGAGACCAGGTCGACGATGGCGTCGGCCAGGCCGGTCAGCGGCGCCAGCTCCATGCTGCCGTAGAGTTTGATCAGGTCGACGTGGACGCCCTTGGTGGCAAAAAAATCACGTGCGATGCCCATGTATTTGGTGGCGACCCTGATGCGCGAGCCCTGGCGCACGGCCGAGGCGTAATCGAAGTCGGTGCGCACCGCCACACTCATGCGGCACTGGGCAATGCGCAGGTCCAGCGGCTGGTACAGGCCGCCCGTGCCGCCCCAGTCGGCGCAGTGCTCGATCAGGGTGTCGCGGCCGGTGACGCCCAGGTCGGCACCGCCGTACTGGACATAGGTTGGAACGTCTGAGGCGCGCACCAAGACGACGCGCACCTGCGCCTGGTTGGTGGCAAGAATCAGCTTGCGCGAGGTCTCGGGGTCTTCCAGCACTTCGATTCCGGCGGCTTGCAGCAGCGGCAGCGATTCATCAAAAATGCGGCCTTTGGACAGGGCCAGGGTAATCATAGGTTCAAGC
This sequence comes from Burkholderiaceae bacterium, assembly GCA_043785395.1. Taxonomy (GTDB): domain Bacteria; phylum Pseudomonadota; class Gammaproteobacteria; order Burkholderiales; family Burkholderiaceae_C; genus JAGOEY01. The sequence continues at coordinate 2,360 of JAYVXE010000248.1, forward strand.
CTTCACGCGTTCGATGTCAGCGCCGATGGCGCGCAATTTGGCCTCCATTTGGTCGTAGCCACGGTCAAGATGGTAAATCCGCTCAAGCTGGGTTTCGCCCTCGGCCACCAGGCCGGCAATCACCAGACTGGCCGAGGCGCGCAGGTCGGTCGCCATCACGGTCGCACCGGAGAGGCGCTTGCCGCCTTCGAGCAGTGCGACTTTGCCGTCGATGTGGATCTGTGCGCCCAGGCGCACCAGCTCGTTGACGTGCATGAAACGGTTCTCAAATATCGTCTCGGTGACCATGGTCGCGCCTTGGGCGACGCAGTTCAGCACCATGAACTGGGCCTGCATGTCGGTGGGGAAGCCGGGGTATTCGGTGGTGCGAAAGCTCTGCGCGCTCAGGTGGTTTTGGGCCGGGCCGGGTGAGTGCACGCGGACTCCGTCGGGGCGCGCCTCGATGTGCACGCCGGCGTCGCGCAGCTTGTCGAGCACGGCGTCCAAATGGTCGGCCCGCGCATGGCGCAGCAGCACATCGCCGCCGGTGGCTGCGACAGCACACAAAAAGGTGCCGGCCTCGATCCGGTCGGCCACCACTTGGTGCGTGCAGCCGTGCAAGGCGGCCACGCCCTGGATGCGGATGCGGCGTGTGCCGTGGCCTTCGATCTTCGCCCCCATCGCTATCAGCAGCTCGGCCAGGTCGGTGATTTCGGGCTCTTGGGCGGCGTTTTCCAGCACCGTTTCACCGCTCGCCAGGGTGGCGGCCATCATGAGGTTTTCGGTGCCGGTGACGGTGACCATGTCGGTCGTGATGTGGGCGCCGTGCAGCCGTTGCAGTCCGGGCGCGAGCTCGGCTTGCATATAGCCGTGCTCGACCACAATCTGCGCGCCCATGGCTTGCAGGCCTTTGATGTGCTGGTCAACCGGGCGCGAGCCAATGGCGCAGCCGCCTGGCAGCGAAACCCGGGCGCGGCCAAAGCGCGCCAACAGCGGCCCCAGCACCAGCACCGAGGCGCGCATGGTTTTGACCAGTTCATAAGGCGCCTCAGGCCGCTCCAGCTTTGCGGCGTTGAGCAGCACACTGCCGTCGTCTTGGCGCTCGGCCTGCACGCCCATGCTGCGCACCAGCTTGAGCATGGTCGCGACGTCTTGCAGCTGCGGGACGTTGCGCAGGGTCACCGGATGCGCGCACAGCAGGGCTGCGCAGAGCTCGGGCAAGGCGGCGTTTTTGGCCCCAGAAATACTGACTTCACCGTGCAGCATGCGGCCGCCACGAATCAAAAGTTTATCCATACTTGGCTCGCCCCTGGGCTGGCCCACCCACGTGTTGGCGCCCGGCTCTGGCCGGGCGGCGGTGTGCAGTGCGGTGTGCGCAGGGTGCTTTCTTACAGTCGTTGGTTGAAAAAAAATGGTGCGCAGATCCTGTCCACGGCGCGGGACGCTAGCGCTCAGGCGCTGGGCTGGGCGGCCCATTCGGTGGGCGTAAAGGTCTTCATCGACAGCGCATGCACCTCATCGGTTTGCATCCGCGTGCCCAGCGTGGCGTAGACCTGCTGGTGGCGCTGGATCAGGCGTCGGCCCTCGAACTCGGCCGACACGATGGTGGCAAACCAATGGCGGCCATCGCCCTCGATGTGCAGGTGTTGGCAGACGAGGCCTGACTGGATCAGGGCGGTGAGTTGGTCGGCGGTCATGGGCAGGGCTTTCTAAAGACTTGCAACGGAGGGCGTCACAGTTAAAGGTATTTTTTTATTGTATTTGATAGCTGATACCGCATGTATTTAAAACAATCCAAAGGTGTTTGTTGCTGGTATCAAGTTAAATAGAGCGTTAGCAGCTATTAAATTAGCTTTAATAGCCTGCAACGGCGTATTGCTGCATTGCCGCAGGTTCGCCGCCACCCCATCAGCTCCTGATTTTGTAGCCCGTGCGCAGCAAATGCAGCGCCAGCCAACTGGTTGCCAGCCACGCCGTAAAGACCAGCGCCAGGCTGGTCCAGGGCGAGACATCGCTGAGGCCAAAGAAGCCGTAGCGAAAGCCGTCAATCATGTAGAAGAAGGGGTTCAGGTGGCTGACGGTTTGCCAAAACGCAGGCAAGGAGTTGATCGAATAGAACACGCCCGACAAAAAGGTCATGGGCATGATCAGGAAGTTTTGAAACGCTGCCATTTGGTCAAACTTTTCGGCCCACAAGCCCGCAATCACGCCCAAGGTGCCAAGCAGGCCAGCCCCACAGACAGCAAACACCAGCACCCACAGGGGCGCTTGTATGCCGGGCTGGGCAAACAGCTGGGTGACCAGCAGCACGCCCAAGCCGACCGCCAAGCCGCGCACGATGCTGGAGCAGACATAGGCGGCCAACCAGCCGAGTGGGCGAATCGGCGACAGCAGCACGAACACCAGGCTGCCCATGATCTTGCTTTGCACCAACGAAGAAGAGCTGTTGGCGAAGGCGTTTTGCAGCACGCTCATCATCACCAGGCCGGGCACCAAGAAGGCTGTGTAGTCAATGCTGCCGTAGACCTTGACCCGGCCATCGAGCACATGGCCGAAGACCATCAAATACAAAAGCGCCGTCATGATCGGCGCGGCCACGGTTTGGAAGCCAACCTTCCAAAAGCGCAGCACTTCTTTGTAAAACAGGGTTTTCCAGCCGCTCATATTCCACTGCCTGCGCTATTGGCGCTGTTGTTGCTGCTATCGGTGTTGCTATCAGTGCGGCTATCAGTGCGGCTGTTGCCGTGTTCGGCGGCCATGATCTGGAGGAAGACGTCCTCCAAATCGGCTTTGCGAATCTCCACGTCTTCGACCTTTAGGCCGGCCTCGCGCACGCGTGCCAGCATGGCCTCGATACCGGCCGCATCGTGCACCGGCAGCTGCACGATGCGCCCGGTCACACGCGCCAGCGCGGCCAGCGCAGGGGGCAACTGGGCGTCGGTCTTAAAGCGCAGCACATTGCCGTTGGCCAGGCGCAGCAGCTCGCTGGTGTGGTTCAAGGCCACCACACGGCCTTGCTTGAGCATGGCGATGCGCCCGCACAGGGCCTCGGCCTCTTCCAGGTAATGGGTGGTCAGCAGCACGGTGTGGCCCTCGCGGTTGAGGCGGGCGATAAAGGCCCACAGCGTCT